>NZ_RZRA01000618.1:0-3463 GCF_003998945.1 Mesorhizobium sp. M7A.F.Ca.CA.003.01.2.1
GAGTAGGGGAGTAGGGGAGTAGGGTCGGTTCGAGAGAATTCCAAACACACTCCCTTATTCCCTGCTCCCTTACTCCCCTGAATTCTAATTCCCCAGCGCCAACTGATCCGTGATCTCAAACCGCTCCGAGACGCCGACACGGATCATGTTGAGGCTGCCTTCCCTGGTGAAGCGGAAGTCGCCGGGCGCGTCGGAACCGGCCGGCTGGCCGGCACGGAAAGAGATGATGCGCGTGCCGCCATCGGGCCAGGTCACAGTGATGTTCGCCTTGTCGGCGGTGTGCACCACGCTGACCTTGCAGCGCTCCATCGGCTGGCCGACATAGCGGGCGCAGGGAATTTCGGGGCCAGAAGCCAGCGTCGGAGCGGAATCAAGCGGGACGTCAGGCGCCGCCAGCGCCAGTAGGTACGCATCCTGCATGGCGGCGTGGCCGATTTCCTCTGGCGATTTCGGCGTGCTTTCGGCTGCCGGACCGGCGCCGCCAAGCCGCGCCGTCAGGTCGGGCGGTGCGACCGGCGCGCTGTCGGCTGAGCCGGTGGCCTGCGATTGGTCCGGTGCCGAGGCCTGCTCGGCCCCACTGCCGGTGGAGGCAACCACCGGCGCACCGGCCGGTCTTGGCTCACCTTCGACATAGGGGTTCGGATTGAGGGGGATGAGATAGCGCGCCGGCGCCCAGCCGCTCAGCTTCTCCTTGCCCGTGCTCTCGACCTTGCACCATTTGTAGCCGTTGATGTCGTTGCAGCCGAGATTGGTGACCATGTCGCCACTGCTCAGCCGCGCCTCGACCGTGGCGACCGGCGATGCGGTGGTGCGGACCTTGAGAAGGTCGTCCGGCGCCAGGCCGGTAACGACGGAGATGACGAGCTCCGGCGCCTCTTGGGCCATCTCTTCAGCCATAGCGGGGGCAATCACAGGCCACGCCGTCATCAGCAGCGGAGCAGCAATCAGCGCATGGAGGATTGTTCGGAGCGTAACTGTGCGCCTCATCGTTTGGCCGTGCGCTGATACCGTGCCGCGGCGGATCGAGCCCGCCGCAAGCCCGGCCGGTTTTATAAGGGACGACGCGGCGCCATGTAAGCCCGAAAATTCGGGCCGCCGTTTCGCCAGCCTTCAGCCGGGCAGGGGCATGAACCCGGTTCTGAGCGCGTGAGCCCATTCCGGCCGGCCCGCTTGTTCGGCCTGCCTGGCGGCCGCCTCGTGGTCGTAGTCGACGGCGATGGCCTCGAAGCCGTCGGGCTGGCCGTTGCTGCCCAGGGTGACAATGCCGTAGCGCGCATGCGGCGAGCCCTGCTCGGAGACATGCGCCGGCGGCGTGGAATCGTCATAGGCAGGGCAGCCGATGCTGCCCGGATTGAAGATGACGGGACCGTCGGGGACGCGGATCAGTTCCGCGCGGTGGCTGTGGCCGCACAGCGCGATGCGGCAAGCCGGGTCGAGCGCCTTCAGCCGCCGCCGGATCGCCGTCAGCGGCGCGCGTACCAGCTGGCCATTGACGATCGTATCAGTGAGATATTTCTCGTCATGGTCGGGACGGGCGTGGAAAGCGATGATTCCGGGTGCGATCTCCAGCGTCAACGGCTGGGCGAACAGCACCTGGCGCTGTGCCTCGGTCAGCCGCTCCTGCGCATAGACGTCGGAGGGCCACATGGTGTCATCAGCGGGGTCGGCGGCAACACGGCGGTCGTGGTTGCCGCGCACCGTCGGCAGGTTCAGCGCCTGCAGCCGTTCCATCGTTTCGCGCGGCCATAGCGGGCCGGAAACGCTGTCGCCGAGATTGACGGTCAGGTCGGCGCCGCCGCGCCGGCGCAGGTCGTCAAGCACGGCGTCGAGCGCCAGCACATTGCCGTGGATATCGGCGAGGACGGCGATGCGCATTTCGGGAAGCTCCTGTGTGACGCCGCTTTTCCTTTTCCCCACGTTCGTGGGCGAGGAACCCAAGTCCTTCAGGGTCGGGCGTGCACTTCGATATCGTGGCCGCCAACCGCCGGCAGTGCGGGATCGTCGCCGGCGGCGGCGATGACGCCGTCGAGCAGGCCGGGGAAGCGGGCGTCGAGATCGGCGCGGCGCAGTGTGATCATGCGGTTGGTGCCGACCACCTCGGCGCGGGTGACGCCGGCCTCGCGCAATTTGGCGAGGTGGTAGCTCAGATTGGTCTTCGAGCCGAAATCGAGGAACTGGCTGCAGTTCAGCGGCACGCCCTGCTTGCTGGCGAGATAGCGCACGATGGCAAGCCGCGTCGGGTCGCCGAGCACGCCAAGCACGATCGGCAGGCTGATCTGGTCCGTATTGGGGTGTGGCAAGGTCATGGCTCGAAACTAAGCACAGTCGGGTCCGATTTCAACGCATCCATCATTGTTGGCTCCACGTGGCCTTTCTCCGTCTCGCGCGAACCCCGCCCGGCCTGTGCTGACACAGGGCTGTCAGGAAGGTTCAGCTATTTTTCCCTGGCTTCATTGACATGATGCCCTGTTATGTCCAATTGTTCAATAACTTTTGAACTAAGGACATCCCGCCATGGACAAGCGCCTCTTCTGGCTCGCGCTCGGATCGTTCACGATCTCGACCGAAGGCTTCGTCATCTCCAGCCTTCTGCCCGACATCGCGGCGGATGCCGGCATCTCCATTCCGCTGGCCGGCACGCTGATTACCGCCTTCGCGCTCGCCTATGCGGTCGGCACGCCGATTCTCGCGACGCTGACCGGCGAATGGGACCGGCGCCGCGTCATCCTGTGGACGCTGGTGTTCTTCGTCATCGGCAACATCGCCGCCGCCTTGAGTTCCTCCTTCGAACTGCTGCTGGTCGCGCGCATCGTCATGGCGCTGTCGTCGGGCCTGTTCGCCGCAACCGCGCAGGGCACCGCAGTAGCGCTGGTCGATGATCATCACCGGGCGCGTGCCATCGCCGTCGTTGTCGGCGGCACCACTGTGGCCGTTGCGCTCGGTGCGCCGCTCGGCGCGCTCGTTGCCACCGTCGCCGGCTGGCGCGGCACCTTCTTTGCCATCGCCGGCCTTGGCGCGCTTGCAGGCGCGATCCTGTGGTACCGGCTGCCGCAGGGCATCGTTGGCACCAGGCTGCCCTTGAAGCGCAGGCTGGCGGCAGCGCTGCGTCCCGGCGTGATGCCGATCCTGTTGACGACAGTGCTGGCGCTGATCGGCGCCTTCACCGTCTTTGCCTATGTCGCGCCGCTTGCCATCGAGGGCGGCGGTCTCAGCCAGATCGCGCTGCCCGGCATGCTGCTCGCCTTCGGCGTCGGCGCCGTCATCGGCAACATTGGCGGCGGCCAGGCCGCCGACCGGTTCGGTGCGACCCGCACCGTCGGCTGGTCGCTGGCGCTGAGTGCCGGCATGCTGGTCTTATTGTCGGTCATCCCGACCTTCCTGCCGCACCATATTGCCGGGCCGGCGCTGATGGCGATGATGGTGCCGTGGGGCATCGTCGGCTGGGCGTTCCCGCCGGCGCAGG
>NZ_RZRA01000619.1:0-3459 GCF_003998945.1 Mesorhizobium sp. M7A.F.Ca.CA.003.01.2.1
GGCTTCAGCCGCGCCCAGGCGGGCTGCGCCGCCCGCGCGGCCTCGACGGCGAGTTCCAGCACGTTCGGCGTTGCCGAACGCAGCATGGCGATGGTCTCGCCGGTTGCCGGATAGATGACCGGCAGCGGGGCGCCGCCTTCGTCCTCGATGTAGCGTCCGTTGACATAGTGCGATGCCGTGGGCTGAGCGCGCATGGAAGTCTCCAGATTGTCTTTCGCGGCATGCGGATCGTGCAGTCACACGATCATGCTCTATCTGTCCGACGCCTGCCAGCGCGGATTGATCCATGGTTCCTGGTTGGACGGCGCCAGCGGCGTGCGGCCAAGGATGTGATCGGATGCCTTCTCGCCGGTCATGATCGACGGCGCATTGAGATTGCCGTTGGTGACGCGCGGGAAGATCGAGGAATCGGCGACCCGCAATCCTTCGACGCCGATGACCCGGCACTCCGGATCGACGACGCTCATCACGTCGTCGGCGCGGCCCATCTTGCAGGTGCCGCAAGGATGGTAGGCGCTCTCCGCGTGATCCCGGATGAAGATGTCGAGATCGTCGTCCGACTGCACGTGGCTGCCCGGCGATATCTCCTTGCCTCGATAGGGATCGAACGCCGACTGGCCGAAGATCTCGCGGGTCAGCCGGATGCAGTGGCGGAACTCCGCCCAGTCGTCTGGATGCGACATGTAGTTGAAGTGGATCATCGGTTTCGATTTCGGGTCCGGCGAGCGCAGCGTCACCGACCCCCGCGACTTCGAGCGCATCGGTCCGACATGCGCCTGGAAGCCGTGCGACTTGGCCGCCGCCTTGCCGTCATAGCGGACTGCCGCGGGGATGAAATGGTACTGGATGTCGGGGTAGTCGACGCCGGCACGCGATCGCACGAAGGCCGCCGCTTCGAAATGGTTGGTGGCGCCTAGCCCGTTCTTGAGGAACAGCCACTGCGCCCCGATGAGCGCTTTCGAGAACGGATTCAGCACCGAATTGAGCGTGATCGGCAGCAATGATTCCTGCTGGATGTAGAGCTCCATATGGTCCTGCAGGTTGCGGCCGACGCCGGGCCTGTCGGCCACCACCGGAATGCCGTTTTCGCGCAGATGCTCGGCCGGACCGATGCCGGACAGCATCAGGATCTTGGGCGAATTGATCGACGATGCGGCGACGATTACCTCACGTCGCGCCTTAACGACCTGAATCTGTTTGTGAGCTTCGATCTCGACGCCGATGGCGCGCTGATTCTCGATGATCACCCGCCGCGCAAAGCCCTTGACCAGACTGACGTTTTTGCGCTTCAGCGCCGGCTTCAGATAGGCTGATGCCGCCGACCATCGGCGGCCGCCGCTGATGGTCTGCTCCATCGGCCCAAAACCTTCCTGCTTGGAACCGTTATAGTCCTCCGTCAGTTCGAACCCGGCCTGGCGGCCAGCCTCGACGAAGGCGCCATAGAGCGGATTTTTACGCGAGCCGCGCTGCACATGCAGCGGCCCGCCGTGCCCGCGCCAGCCATCCTCGCCGCCATCCGAATCCTCCATGCGCTTGAAATAGGGGAGCACGTCGGCGAAGCCCCAGCCGGCCGCACCCTCTTCGGCCCAATGGTCGAAGTCGCGGGCGTGGCCGCGCACATAGACCATGCCGTTGATCGAGGACGAGCCGCCGATAACCTTGCCGCGCGGTGTCGCCAGCACACGGCCGCCGAGATGCGGCTCCGGCTCGCTGGCAAAGCCCCAGTCGTAGAGGCTCATGTTGAGCGGGATCGACAGCGCCGACGGCATCTGGATCAGCGGCCCGATATCGCTGCCGCCGAATTCGATGACGATGACCGAATGCTTGCCGTCTTCCGACAGGCGATAGGCCATGGCCGAGCCGGCCGAGCCGGAGCCGATGATGACGAAATCCGCTTCAAGCATGGTTCATATGCGCCATGAAATCGGCGAGCGAGACATTGCCGCCGGTAGCCACAACAAGGACGGTCTTGTCCTTCACATCCACCTTGCCGCCGAGCAATGCCGCGATCGACGCCGCCCCCGACGGTTCGAGCACCAGCTTCATGCGCTCGAAGGCGATCCGCATCGCGCGCCGCACCGATTGGTCGTCGACGGTGATGCCGTGAACACCCGCCGTCTTGACCGCGGCAAACGGAGCATCGCCCGGCCGTCGCGACATCAAACCGTCGCAGATCGATTTCGGCCCGATCGGCATCGTCTCGATGCCGGCCATCTGCATGACGCGTCCGGTGCTGCCGGCGACCGCCACGGCCACCTTCCTGGCGCGGATGTCGCCGCGCGAAGTGGTGACGCCTGATATGCGGTCGCCGTCGCGCAGGAAGCCGGTGACCTCGCAATTTTCGATGATGTCGACGCCGCGCCTGTCGGCGCCGCGCGCATAGCCCCAGGCCACCGCATCGTGGCGGGCGGTGCCGGCGCGGCGCTGCATCAGGCCGCCGACCACCGGGAAGCGAGCGCTGTCGGAGATATCGAGCGCCGGAATCAGGCGTTTGATCTCAGCCTTCGTCATCAGTTCGGCATCGACGCCGAGATGGCGCATGGCGTTGCCGCGCCTTGCATAGTCGTCGAACTGGGCCGGCGTGTGCGCCAGGTTCAGGCAGCCGCGCTGCGAGAACATGACATTGTAGTTGAGCTCGTGCGACAGGTTCTCCCACAGCTTCATCGAGTGTTCGTAGAAGCGGGTGTTGGCAGGCAGCAGATAATTCGAGCGCACGGCCGTGGTGTTGCGGCCGACATTGCCGGAACCGAGCCAGCCCTTTTCCACAACGGCGACATTGGTGATGCCGTGTTCCTTGGCAAGATAATAGGCGGTCGCCAGCCCATGACCGCCGCCACCGATGATGATGACGTCATAGGACGCCTTCGGGTCAGGCTTGCGCCATGCCGGCTTCCAATCCTTGTTTCCCTTGAGCGCGTTCGCGAGCAGCGAAAAGGCCGAGTACTCTGCCATTGATGTCATCCGGTTCGGGCGATGCGGCAGACTATAGAGCAGGCCGCATCCGCAAAGCCAATATTGCGCCATCGCCTTTCGACTGGCCGACGCCCGGGATGGGATCACTCGGCGTGAGTGATCGGTTGGGGCCAATGATCGGATGGGCTCGCGATACGACGGCTTGCCCCATGATAGGGCCGTCTTTATCAAGGACAGGCTTTCAAATTGCCTTTGCCGCCGATGAGTCGCCAACAAATCATGCTTTTCCGATTGCTTCGTCTCATCCTGGTACTCACGCTGGTCGTTTCGGCGCCGCTTTCGTTTGAGGCGATGGCGCAAGCGCTCGGCCAGGGCTCGGCCGGTTTGGTCACCGATCAGCAAAAGGTCATCCAGGATCTAACGGCCAAGACGGACGATCTCGAGAAGAAGATACAGCAGGACGGTGAGGACGATGCCTCACTCGTGGAGATCCGTCTGCAGCTGGAGGACCTGTCGCGGGCGGCACTCACCAGTGCGCTGGTATTC
>NZ_RZRA01000061.1:0-10611 GCF_003998945.1 Mesorhizobium sp. M7A.F.Ca.CA.003.01.2.1
GAGCACCATCGACGCCGCGCTGCTGGACCTTGCCGCTGCCGACGAGCTGCGCGTTGGCCGGCTCGGACAGCACGATGCGGGTTTCCGGCCGCTCGCGGCGCAGCACGCGCGCCACGCCCACCACCGTGCCGCCGGTGCCATAGCCGGTGACGAAGCAATCAAGCCGCGAGCCGGCGAAATCATTGACGATCTCGCGCGCCGTCGTTGCCTCGTGGATGGCGGCGTTGGCGGTCGTCTCGAACTGGCGGGCAAGGAACCAGCCATTGGCCTCGGCCAGTTCCACCGCCTTCTTGTACATGCCGAAACCTTTTTCTGCGCGCGGCGTCAGCACCACCTTGGCGCCCAGCATGCGCATCAGTTTGCGGCGCTCGACCGAAAAACTGTCGGCCATCGTGACGACCAGCGGATAGCCCTTTTGCGCGCAGACCATGGCGAGGCCAATGCCGGTGTTGCCGCTGGTCGCCTCGACCACCGTCTGGCCCGGCTTCAGCGCCCCGCTGCGCTCGCCCTCCTCGATGATGTTGAGCGCCAGCCGGTCCTTCACCGAGGCGCCGGGATTGAAATACTCGGCCTTGACGTAGATCGTCGCGTGGGACGGTCCGAGATTGTTGATGCGAACCACCGGCGTGTCGCCGACGGTGTCGAGAATGCTGTCGAACAGGCGGCCGCGCCCGGCCGTGGTTCTGATCTTCTGCTGCTGCAACATCTTGGTCTCCTTGATTGTCATCGCGTTTTGTCTTCACGGGCCGGTTACAAACCGGCGGGCTGGGCGGCGAGGTTTGGTGACCTTGCCGCGCTAGGACTGACATGCCGCACAGCGGCAATGCCCGTATCCGGCGCTGATATCCGCTGCCGGATGCGCCGTGTCGTGTTTGGTGATACAGGAGAGGCCGACAGGCCAGCGTGGGAGCAGGCGTGGAAACGCACGTGGAATCCACTCGATCGAGGCCGGACGGCGACATGCCGGTCCTTTCCGTGCGCCTGCTCGGACCGCTGATGATCTCCCGCGACGGCGCTCCGGTTGCCCTGCCCGCGTCACGCAAGCTGCGCGCGCTGCTCGCCTATCTGGCGCTGGCGCCGCATCCGGTCAGCCGCAGTCGCCTGTGCGAGTTGTTGTGGGATGTGCCGAACGACCCAAGGGGCGAACTGCGCTGGTGCCTGAGCAAGCTGCGCGGCGCGCTTGACATGCCGGCCCGGCGCCGGGTCTCCACCCAAGGCGATACGGTCGCACTCGATCTCGACGATTGCCTGGTCGATGTGCTGGAGGTCAGCCGCGCCGCCGCGCAAGGGATCGGCACGCTTGACGTCGAGCGCTTGCGCGTGCTGGCCGGACTGTTTGCCGGCGATTTCCTCGACGGGCTGGAGCTCGAGCGCAGCCCGCATTTCAACAGCTGGCTGATCGCGCAGCGCCGCCGCTTCAGCGCTTGCCATGCCGCCGTGCTGGAACGCCTTGTCGCGAGCCTGCCGGCTTATAGTGACGAGGCGATCGCCCATCTCGACACATGGGTGGAACTGGCGCCGTTCGACACGTGCGGACATCTGGCGTTGCTGTCCAATCTGGCCGGGCGCGGCGAGGTCGGCGCGGCCGAAGAGCATCTGGCCGCGGCGGAACGATTGTTTCGGTCGGAGGAGCTCGATTTCGCACCGCTTCGCGCGGCCTGGCGGGCGATCCGTGACCGACAGTCGGGCACCTCGCTTCGAACGGCCTGCCTGTCCACGCTATCGCCACTGGTGGCCACCATGCCCACCGCACCCGGCCCGGTCGAGCCCAGCCACGCTTCGCTGGCGGTGATGCCGTTTGTCGAGGAGAGCGGCGGCACGCGCGGCGGATTGGCCGACGGTTTCACCCACGACATCATCACCCGCCTGGCCAAGCTCAGGGATTTCTTCGTCATCGCGCGCGGATCGGTGTTTGCGCTGGCAGAGCAGAACATCGCGCCCGAGGATGCCGGCCGCCGGCTGAATGTCGACTATGTCGCCACCGGCACGGTGCGCAGCCCGTCCGGCCGCCTCATCGTCAGCGTCGAGCTGATCGAGGTGCGCAGCGCCAGGATCGTCTGGGCCGAGACCTTCGAGCGCAGGCCCGATGACATCTTTTCCGTGCTCGACGACATCGGCAACAGCATCGTCTCCTCGATCTCGGCCGAGATCGAAACGGTCGAGCGCAACCGCGCCATGCTGAAGGCGCCCAGCTCGCTCAACGCCTGGGAGGCGTACCATCGCGGCCTCTGGCACATGTACCGCTTCACCCAGGCCGAAAACGAGCAGGCGCGGCATTTCTTTGCCCAGGCCTTGCAGCTCGACCCGACCTTCGCCCGTGCCTATGCCGGCCTGTCCTTCACCCACTGGCAGAACGCCTTCCAGCGCTGGGGCGATCGCGACCGCGAAAGCGCGCTGGCCTTCGAGAGCGCCGGCCACAGCCTGCTGGTCGACGACCACAATCCGGCCGCCCATTGGGCGATGGGCCGGGCGCTGTGGCTGCGCGGCGAGCAGGACGGCTCGCTGCTCGAACTCGAGCGGGCGGTCGATCTCAGCCCCAACTTCGCGCTCGGCCACTACGCTTTGTCCTTCGTGCATTCGCAGTCGGGCGACCCGCGAGCGGCGATAGGCTCTTCCGATCATTCGCGCCATCTCAGCCCGTTCGACCCGCTGCTGTTCGGCATGCTGGGCGCACGCGCCATGGCGCATGTCCGGCTCGGCCAGTTTGAGGAGGCGGCCGAATGGGCGCTGAAGGCGGCGGCGCGGCCCAACGCCCACGCCATCATACTGGCGATCGCCGCGCACTGCCTGGCGCTGGCCGGACGGCTCGACGAGGCGCGCGGCTTCGCCGCCGCCATCCGCAAGACAAGGCCGGACTATTGCGCCGACGATTTCATCGGCACCTTTCGCTTCGAACCGGATGCCGTAGCGCTGTTCCGGCAGGGCGCCAGCCGCATCGGGCTCAACTGAAGCCCGGGATCGCCATCTTGGGGATCGCGTGGGAATTTCGCCTCAAATCCGCCAGGTTAACGAAGTCGGAAGGAGTTGTTTAACCGTTAGCTTCTATGTCACGGCCCGGGGGGCCGACAAAGTGAGTATGATGAGCAACAGCCCCGACAAGCGCAATGAATGGCGCGCCATATTTTACGTGCAGGCTCGCGTTGCCATCCTGTTTGTCCCGGTGGTTGCCAGCCTGCTTATCATAGCGGCGCTTGCCGGAAACGAACGCAAGTCGGTTCCCAGCATGATCGACCCGACCGTCACCGGCTCCGTGCGGTAGGCGCTATCGGTCGGCGTTAGCCCTCTCGGGGAGAGCGCCTTCTGAAGAAAAAAGAAGGTCGAGGGAAAGGCCCTCCCGATCAACGAGGGAAGGCGCCATGCGCTTTTCCTGGGAAACCACTTCACACTTTCCCGGACTTGCTCCAGGAGAGCGTGCTTTCCGGCAGCATTCGCTTGAGCACGTCGTCCTTGCGGATGAAATGATGCCATAGCGCCGCGGCCGCGTGCACTCCGGCGAGGATGAGGATCGAATTGGCGCACAGGCTGTGCAGTTCCCTGATGAACCGGGCCGTGTCGCGGTCGGGCGATACCGGGGCCGGGATGGTGAAGAGGCCGAAGAAGCTCAAGGCGTCGCCCCTATACCAAGTCAGCAGGATGCCGAGAGCCGGAATGGTCACCAGCAGCGCATAGAGCAGCAGATGCGCGATCTTGGCCGCCCATCGTTCAAGGTCCGACATTTCCGTCGGCAGCCCTGGCGTTCCCAGTATCAGGCGCAGGCCGACGCGGATGACGACCAGCGCAAACAACAGCAGCCCGAACGAAATATGGAACCACCAGACGAGCGCGCTGCCGGGATCGCCGCGCGGAAAAAGTTCTTCCACATAGGTCAAGCCATAAAGGCCGATGACCAGCAGAAACACCGCCCAGTGAATGGCTTTTTGCGCGCTTGTATAGGTGGGGTGCATGCGAGCCTTCCAGTTTTGAATGTTTCTAAACTAGCCGCGATCATGTCAAAGCTTTGTCGGGCTCGGATGATCGTGAGCTGGCAGGACACTGGAACGGGTAGGCTGTCAGTTTGCGGACAGTCGGGCATCGAGCGCGTAATGCTGGACAAAGAAAAACCCGGGCGAACCGGGCTCTTCTTCGGCGTCTCCAGGGCGCTCAAACAAAGCGCGGGATCGGACCGTTCTGCGGGGTCACATCGTCGCCGAGGTCGACAAACACCTCGTCGACATAGCACCATGCCCAGCCTTCGGGCGGATCGTAGCCCTCGATGATCGGATGCTTGATGGCGTGGAAATGCTTGGTGGCGTGGCGGTTGGGCGAGTCGTCGCAGCAGCCGACATGGCCGCAGGTACGACACAGCCGCAGATGCACCCATTGCGACCCGCTCTTCAGGCATTCCTCGCAGCCGAGCGCGCTCGGCGTGACCTTCCTGATGTCGCGCGTATGTCTGCATTCATCCATCATGGTCTCCCGGCCATTCGAAATGTGTCGGCGTTGCCGCGCGCGAGGTAGGCATGCAGAGCCGCGACCACCTGGGCGCCTTCGCCGACAGCCGCCGCGACCCGTTTGACCGAACCGGCGCGGACATCGCCTATGGCGAACACGCCGCTGCGGCTCGTCTCCATCTGCGCCGATCCTATGTCCGATCCGGTGCGCACGAAACCCCTGGCGTCCAGCGCGACATCGCAGTTGGCCAGCCAATCGGTGTTCGGATCGGCGCCGATGAAGAGGAAGAGATGGCGGATCGGGCGCGTCGTTTCCGCGCCGCTGGCGCGGTTGCGCCAGCGCACCGTGGCAAGATTGCCCTCTTCGCCGTCCAGCGCCTCGATTTCGGTCCCGGTCAGCACCTCGATGTTCGGCTGCGCCCGGATGCGCTCGACCAGGTAGCGCGACATGCTGGCATCGAGGCTGCCGCCGCGCGCCAGCAGCGCCACCTTCCGCGCATGACTGGCCAAGTAGACAGCCGCTTGCCCGGCCGAATTGCCGGCGCCGACCAGCGCCACTTCCTGGCCCGCGCAAAGCCGGCCTTCGATGGGCGACGCCCAATAGTGCACGGACGTCCCCTCGAACCGCGCCAGATCGGCGATGTCGAGGCGACGATAACGCGCGCCGCTGGCGATCACCACGCTGCGCGTGCGCACGGTCTCGCCGTCACCGACATCGAGCAGATAGCGGGCGCCTGAAGTGTCGGTGGCCGCGCTCAAAAGCTTCGCCTCGTCCGGGATGACCATTTCAACGCCGAACTTCTGCGCCTGGTTGTAGGCGCGCGCCATCAGCGCCATGCCGGTGATGCCGGTCGGGAAACCGAGATAGTTCTCGATGCGCGAGGAGGCGCCGGCCTGTCCGCCGAAGGCACGGCAATCGAGCACGATCGTCGACAGCCCTTCGGATGCCGCATAGACCGCCGCCGCCAGCCCTGCCGGGCCGGCGCCGACGATGGCCACGTCATACACCGTATCGGCATCGATCGGGCGCAACAGGCCGACGCAGCGGGCGAGGTCCTTTTCGCCGGGGTTCATCAGCAGCCTGCCGTTTGGACAGAGCACGATCGGCAGGTGGTGCGGATCGACCTCGAAGCGTTCGACCAGGGTTTTGGCGCAGGGATCGCTGTCGGAATCGAGCACGCGGTGCGGCTGGCCGCTGCGCGCCAGAAAACCCTGCAGCCGCAACACGTCGGCATTGTCCTGGGGTCCGATGATGATCGGCCCGCTGGTGGCGCTCTCCAAGAGCCCGACGCGGCGCAGGATCAGCGCCCGCATGATGCGCTCGCCGAGATTGGCCTCCTGCACCATCAGGTCGCGCAGTCGTTGCGAGGCGATGACGAACGCCTCCACCGGCTCGGCGGCCTGCGCATTCACCAGCGAGGGACGGGCCGAAAGCTGCGCCAGCTCACCGACAAAGCTGCCCGGGCCGTGCGTGACGATCGTCTCGCGCCGGCCGAGCCCGCCGTCCTGGGTGATGTCCACGCTACCCGACAGCACGACGATCAGGCCGGGCGCCACATCGCCGGCTTCGATGATGTGCTCGCCGGCTGCATAGGCGCTGGCCTCGCCGAACCGGCGCATGCGGTCGATGTCCACCTCGGCCAGCGTGGGGAACGCCTGGTCGCGGCGGGCACCGAAGATCGGGTTGGTGGATTGAGCCATGGTTTTGAGCGTAGCGAAGCGGCCGCGGAGTTTGAAGCGGTTTGTGAGGGGACTGGCCGGAAGGGGAGGTTGGCTGAAAAGAAAAAGCCCGGACGAACCGGGCTTTTTTCTCTAAGTTTCTGAACCGTCAAGTGGTTCGAAACGGGAATTTGGTGCCCAGAAGAGGACTCGAACCTCCACTCCTTGCGGAACACGGACCTGAACCGTGCGCGTCTACCAATTCCGCCATCTGGGCTGGTGCGGGCTCATGTAAGCGGGCAAGCGATTGCTGTCAACGCGCTTTTTTCGCAGGTGCTCCGTTCGCCGGCTCAGTCGTCCAGCACTTCCTTGGAAGCGACGGTGGAATCGGCGTTGAGCTGGTAGATGACCGGCACGCCGGTGCCGAGTTCCAGCTTGACGATCTCCTCGCCCGACTTGCCGTCGAGCGCCATGATCAGCGCGCGCAGGGAGTTGCCGTGCGCGGCGACCAGCACGGTGCCGCCGCGCAGCACATGCGGCTGCAAATCGTGCAGGTAATAGGGCCAGACGCGGGCGCCGGTGTCCTTCAGGCTCTCGCCGGCAGGCGGCGGCACGTCGTAGGAGCGGCGCCAGACATGCACCTGCTCCTCGCCCCATTTCTTGCGGGCGTCGTCCTTGTTGAGGCCGGAGAGGTCGCCATAGTCGCGCTCGTTGAGCGCCTGGTCGCGGATGGTCTTCAGGTCGCCCTGGCCGACCGCGTCGAGGATGTGCTGGCATGTCTTTTGCGCCCGGATCAGCGCGGAGGTGAAGGCGATGTCGAATTTCAGGCCGCGCGCCTTGAGCTTTTGCCCGGCGGCCTTGGCCTCGGCGTGGCCCTGTTCGGTCAGGTCGACGTCGCGCCAGCCGGTGAACAGGTTCTTCAAATTCCATTCGCTCTGGCCGTGGCGCACGAGCACGAGGGTTCGCGACATGTTTGCTCCTTCAGGTTTATGGATCAGGCCGGCTCAGCTGAGGCCGAGCACGTCCCGCATCGAATACAGTCCCGGCTTCTTGCCGCGCGCCCAAAGCGCCGCCTTGACGGCGCCGCGGGCGAAGATGGCGCGGTCCTCGGCGTGGTGCGACAGGGTGATGCGCTCGCCGGTGCCGGCCAGCATCACGCTGTGGTCGCCGACGACAGAGCCCCCGCGCAACGTGGCAAAGCCGATCGAGCCCGTCTTGCGCACCCCGGTGTGGCCGTCGCGGACGCGCACGTCGTTGCCTGAGAGCTCGATACCACGCCCGGCGGCGGCGGCTTCACCCAGCAGCAGCGCCGTGCCCGAAGGCGCGTCGACCTTGTGCTTGTGGTGCATTTCGAGGATCTCGATGTCGAAATCGTCGGCATCGAGCGCGCGCGCCGCCTGCTCGACCAGCACCGCCAGAAGATTGACGCCGAGGCTCATATTGCCCGATTTGACGATCGTCGCATGGCGCGCCGCCGCCGCGATCCTGGCATTGTCATCGGTCGAACAGCCGGTAGTGCCTATGACATGGACGATGCGCGCCTGCGCCGCGTAGCCGGCGAATTCGACCGTCGAAGCAGGCGTGGTGAAATCGAGCACACCGTCGGCCTTGGCGAACACCGGCAGCGGATCGTCGCTGATCGGCACGTTGATGATGCCGATGCCGGCCAGCTCGCCGGCATCCTTGCCCAGATGCGGCGAATCCGCCCGCTCGACCGCGCCGATGACCCGCGCGCCTGATATAGAGTGGATGGCACGGATCAGCGTCTGGCCCATGCGGCCGGCGGCGCCCACCACCACCAGGCCCATATCATTTGCCGGTCCGTCGGTTGCGGGCGTGGCGCTCATGTCGTGCTCCCGGCGATGCTCTGCGTGTCGATGCCTTGTGACAGGCGTTGCGCCGAAGTCCGGATCGGCGCGCTGTCGTCGACAAGCCCCAGACCCTTGACGCCCTGGATGCGGTGGAAGCGGGCATAGACGCTGTGCGGATCGGCCATCAGCGAGGCGTGCGTGCCTTCCTCGACCAGCCGGCCCTGTTCCATGACGATGATGTGGTCGGCATTGACCACCGTCGACAGCCGGTGCGCGATGACGATGGTGGTGCGGCCTTCCATGACCTTTGTCAGCGCCTGCTGGACGCGAGCCTCGGCCTCGTTGTCGAGCGCCGATGTCGCTTCGTCGAGCAAAAGGATCGGTGCCTGCCGCACGATGGCCCGCGCGATCGAGACGCGCTGGCGCTGGCCGCCGGACAGCGTCACGCCGTTCTCGCCGACCGGCGTGTCGTAGCCCTGCGGCTGCTGGCGAATGAAGTCGTCGGCCGCGGCTTGGCCCGCGGCCTGTTCGATCTCGGCATCGGTGGCGCTCAGCCGGCCGTAGCGGATGTTGTCGCGGATGGTGCCTTCGAACAGATAGGGCTGCTGCGAGACATAGGCGATGGAACCGCGCAGCGACTGTTTGGTGACCTTCGAGATGTCCTGGCCGTCGATCTCGATCGATCCCGCCTCGACATCGTAGAAGCGCTGCAGCAGCGCCACCAATGTCGTCTTGCCGGCGCCCGAAGCGCCGACGATTGCCGTCACCTTGCCGGCCGCGGCGACGAAACTCAGATCCTGCAGCACCGGAGCCTCCTCGACATAGCGGAAGGAGACGTTGTTGAAACGCACTTCGCCGGAGGTGAATTTCGCCTCGGCGGCGCCTTGGGCGTCGCTCTGCTGCGGCTCGATGTCGAGAAGCTCGTAGATCATGCGCGCATTCACAAGCGCGCGTTCCATGCCGACCTGCATGCGCGCCAGACGGCGGGCCGGATCATAGGCGAGCGTCAGCGCCGTGATGAAGGAAAACACCGCGCCCGGCGGCTGGCCGAGAACGGTGGCCCGGTAGCCGGAATAGGCGATGACGCTGGCGAAGGCGATGCCGGCCAGCAGTTCGGAGACCGGCGTCAGCCGCTCGGAGACGCGAGCGATCTTGTTCGACCGCTGCTCGGCATCCTCGGCTAGCTGGCTGATCCGGCGCGACAGCTCGTCCTCCATGGTGAAGGCCTTGACGATGGCGATGCCTTGCGTGGCTTCCTGCATGGCGCCGATCAGCCGAGAGTTGATCTGCACCGATTCGCGCGTGATGCGGCGCACCCGGCGCATCAGATAGGTGACGGTCCAGATCAGCGGCGGCCCGATCAGCAGCGAACTCAAGGAGAGTATCGGATCCTGGTAGATCATCACGCCGACCAGGCCGACCAGCGAGACGGCATCACGCGCGGTCGAGGTCACCGTCATCGACAACAGGTCGCGAATGCCGTTGACGTTCTCGTTGACCTGCGCGGCCAGCCGCCCGGACCTTGTGTCGTTGAAGAAGGAGACGCCAAGCTTCATCAGATGGTTGAAGATGCGCTGCTGATAGCGCGCCACCAGATTGTTGCCGATCCTGGCCATCGTCACCGCCTGGCCGTAGCCGGCAAGGCCGCGCAGGATGAAGGCACCGAGCAGTGCGGCGCAGATCCATGGGATCAGGTCGCCGCGCCGTTCGTAGAAGATCTGATTGACGACCGGACTCATGATCCAGGCGGCAAGCGCCGTCGTCGCCGACACGGTCAGCAGGCAGAGGATGGTGAAAACATACGCCCCCCGATAGTCGCGGCCATTTTCCTGGAGGATACGGCGGATGACCGCCACGATCTCTCCCGCACGGGGTTTCGACAAATTGGGGGGCTGAAATGTCAAATTGGAGCGCTTCGTAGATTTCCGCTTCCCGCGGCCGGGCAATTTGGCACCCCTCTTAACGCCAAGCAGCCAGCTTGCCTATGCCTCGGGGTGACTAACTTCGTCGCGCCAGCGCCGGCCCGAAGTCTGGACACCGAACAGCGAGGGGTTCCTGGCATAGGCGGCAAGGCCCAGAAGTGCGGCCAGCGGATGGGTAATGACATACACCGGCATGGTGCGCATCATCGCGCTGTGCGGCGCCTTGTCCTCGAAAGCGGCACGGAAATTGCCGGCTTTCAGCGCCGGCACGATCTTCTGCGCGATGCCACCGGTGAGAAACACGCCGCCGCGGCTCATGAACACCAGAGCAAGGTCGCCTGCCGTGCGCCCAAGGCAGGTGACGAAGGTCTCCAGCGCTTCCTCGGCAACCGGATCGGTTTTCGCAAGTGCCGCGGCAGTGATCTCGGCCGGCGTGGTGAAGGGCGACGGCTTGCCGTCCGCCTTGGCAACCGCCCGATAGACATTGACCAGACCGCGTCCGCACAGGATCTGCTCGCCCGAAATGCGGCCCTCCAGCTTCTCGATATGCGGAAAAACCTCGAAATCGCGGGCCGAGCGCGGACCGATGTCCATATGGCCGCCCTCGCCGGGCACCGGTATCCAGTGGTGCAGCGCATGGACCAGCCCGGCGACGCCGAGCCCGGTTCCGGGGCCGAGCACGACGCGGCCGGCATTGGGCTCCGGCGTGCCGCCGCCGATCTTTTCCATGTGCTCCTCGCCGAGCGCGACGACGGCCAGCGCCTGCGCCTCGAAATCGTTGAGCACGAC
>NZ_RZRA01000620.1:0-3454 GCF_003998945.1 Mesorhizobium sp. M7A.F.Ca.CA.003.01.2.1
CCTGGACCGCCGTGCCGCGTTCGCGCGCGCCGATGATTGCCGTCGTGCCGCCGAGCGCCACCGCCATCACAAGCGCGACGATGGCAAGCTCCAGCGTCGCTGGCAGCCGGTTGAAGACGAGACCCAGCACATCCTGCCTGAGCGAAATCGAGGTGCCGAAATCGCCCCTGGCGACGCCTGACAGCCAGATGAAGAATTGCTGCACGATGGTCTTGTCGAGGCCGTAGAGCGCTCGCAGCCGGGCAATGTCGGCATCCGTAGCACCAGGCGGCAGCATCATGGCGATCGGATCGCCGGGCGCGACGCGGATCACGACAAAGACGACGACGGCCACGCCGAACAGCGTGATCAGCATCGTCAGCAGACGGATCAGGAATCTTTGCAGGAGCATTCTGGCGTAGGCCTAATGCGTTTCGGTGACTGATGGAACGAAGACCCCTCATCCGGCCGCTTCGCGGCCACCTTCTCCCCGAGGGGAGAAGAGGTCGCTGACGGCTGAGCCGGTCTCTTCTCCCCAGCGGGGAGAAGGTGGCCCGAAGGGCCGGATGAGGGGGCCTGCGCAAGTTGGGAGAAGGCATGCCGGCTTTGCGACAGCGCGCCTTTCTCGACTCTCTCAGGCCGGGGTCATCAGGGCCGGCAGCAGCGCGCCCGACACATGCTGAACCACATTGACGCCCTTGGCATGGACGATGGGCTGCGCATACTGCATCAGCGGCAGCACATAGGCCTGCTCGGCGATGTATTTGTCGACAGCCTTCCAGCCGGCGATGCGCTTGGCCTCGTCCTTCTCGCCCCACAGCGGGTTGATCATGTCGATCAAATCCTGGCTGTCCCACACCGAATGCGGGCTCGGGCCGTACATGGCAAAGCCGGTCGAGGTGGTCGGATCGCCGATGGCGTTGCCCCAGTTGTAGAAGGCGGCCGGCGCCAGCTTATCGGCGGCGCGCAGTTCGTAGTGCTTTGCGATCTCGTAGACCTCGATCGTCGCCTCGATGCCGACCTTGCGCCACATGCCGACGATCGCCTGGATCATCTCATAGTCCTTGGGCTTGAAGCCCTTGGTCGTCTGGATGGTGAACTTGACCGGCTTTTCCGGCGAATAGCCGGAGGCAGCCAGCAATTCCTTGGCCTTTTCCGGATTGTGCTCGACCTTGATCGACGCGTCGTAGGATGCGTATTCCGGCGTTTCCAGCGTATCGATCGGCTGTCCGTAGCCGCGCAGCAGGCGATCGACCAGCAGCTTCTTGTCGACGGCCATCACGGCGGCCTGACGGACGTTCTTGTCCAGCATCGCCTCGATGTCGTTGAAGAAGATCATGCCGATGTCGGAAACGTTCTTGCACGAGCCGGCCAGCCCGTCCTTGGCGATCAGCCGGTCATACTCCTCGTAGGGGATTTCGAGCGTCACTTGCGAGGAGCCGGATTCGATCTCGGCGACGCGGCTTGCCGCGTCGGCGACGAACTTGATCGTCACATTCTCGAAGGCCGGCTTGCCGCCCCAGTAGTTCGGGTTTGCCTTGAGCCGCAGGAAAGCGTTGCGCTCGAACTTTTCCACCATGTAGGGGCCGGTGCCGATCGGCGCCTTCTCGAAACCTTCGGCGCCGACCTTCTCGTAATAGGCCTTCGGCATGATGTAGCCGGTCAGGAACGACATCCATTTGAAATAGACCGGGTCGAACTGCACGACGTCGCCGGTGATCTTGTTGCCGTCGATCTTGAAGTTGTTGACGTTCTTCCAGACGAACTGGATCGGGTTGCCGGTCTTTTCGTCGCCTGCCCGCTGTAGCGACCAGACGACGTCCTCGGCCGTGAACGGCGAGCCGTCATGCCAGGTCACGCCTTCGCGCACCGTCATCATGATCTTCGTGCGGTCGTCGTTCCAGCCCCATTCGGTGAGCAGGCCCGGCGCGAAGGACAAATCGGGCTTCTGCGGGATGAACTGGTCGAATACCGACTGGTAAAGCCCCTGGATCGTCGGGTTGACGGCCGAGGGTCCGGTGGTCGGATCCCAGGATGGCAGGTTGACATTGTAGGCGATGGTCAGTTCGCCGGCAGCCGCCCTAGCGATCTGCGGCAGGCCGACGGCGGCCACCCCGAGTGCCGCGGCGCTGTATCCGAGCAATTCCCGTCTGTTGATTGTCATGGTCGTTCCCCTTGTTGGTTTTGTTTCTGCGCGGCGTCTTCAGGTCATTGGTTCAGGCTTCTTGGGCAGCAGCGCCTTGCCCCTCGTAGCCTCAAGGAAATCTCCGGCTCCTACCTCCCGCCAAGCTGTTGTGCGAGCATGAAGCCCGACGCCGCACCGGTGCCGGCGCCCGGCCATGTCGCGGCTCCAGTGAGGTGCAGATGCGCCACCGGCGTGTTCCAGCCGGCATAGTTGCGCGCCGGGCGGAATAAAAAGTTCTGCGCCAGATGATGGCTGCCGCAGACCTGGTCGCCACCGACGAGATTCGGGTTCTCACGCTCGAGGTCGATGGGCGAGAAGACGGCGCGGCCGAGAATCTTGTTGCGCAGGCCGGGCGCATAGGTCTCGATGATGTCGAGGACACGGTCTGCGTAGACCTCCTTCACCTTGTCCCAATGGTCCGGTGCGATCTTGCCGGCGGCATCGCCCAGGATTTCGGCCGGCAGCATGCGCACTTGCACCCACAGCACATGCTTTCCCTGAGGCGCCCGCGACGGGTCGATCGCCGTCGGCTGGCCGACCACCAGCACAGGCTCGTCCGGCAGCATGCCCGCCATGGCCTGCTGATAGGTGCGCGACATGGCGTCGAGCGACGGCGACAGATGCACATAGGCGAACTGCCGAAGCTCCGCTCCGGCACGCCAATCCGGCAAATCGTCCAGCGCCAGGTGGATCATCATCGTGCCTGGCGCATGGCGGAATTTCTGCATCGCCGTGTCGAAGCCGGCGTCGCCCGAACCATTGGGCAGCAGCTTGCCCGTCAGCGCCTTGGGCGCGACGCCGGCAATGACTGCCCTGGTGGCGGTATGCGTCTCGCCCGAAGCGAGCCGTACGCCGGTCGCCTTGCCGGCCGAAACGGTGATCTCGGCGACTTCGGCGCCGGTGACGATCTTGCCGCCGGCGGAGGTCGCCATGCCAGAGAGGGCACGGATGATGGTGTCGGCGCCGCCCTTGCCCAGCACCATGCCGAAACTCTGGTTGGCCATCGATTCCAGATAGGGGAAAACCGCACCGCCGGCGATATCCGGGGCGAAGTCGAGATGCATGCCCCAAGTGGCGAGCGTTGCCCTGATATGCGGCGACTCGAAAGTTTCCTCCAGCCAGGCGCGGGGTGAGGACAGCAGCAGCCGGCCCGTATCGAGCGCTCCGGACATGCCCTTCTTGCGCCACAGGTTCCACGCCGTGCCGGCAAGCGCGCGGGCACTCATCGGCGAACCCAGCAGCCGGAACAGGTGTTCGGCCTCCGCCGGGAAGGCGGCGACCAGCCTGCGC
>NZ_RZRA01000621.1:0-3453 GCF_003998945.1 Mesorhizobium sp. M7A.F.Ca.CA.003.01.2.1
TATCTACGTCGTGCCGGTCGGCGCGATGAAGGACTGGTCGGTCGATCCGTTCGGCGGCGAAATCACCAATGGCCGGCTCTATGGCCGCGGCGCCGTCGACATGAAGGGCGGCGTCGCCGCTTGCATCGCCGCCGCGCGCGCGATCCGCAAGGCGGGCATCACGCTGCAGGGCCGGCTCGCCATCCACTCGGTCGTCGACGAGGAAGCCGGCGGCTTCGGCGCCATGGACGCGGTGAAGAAGGGCAAGCTCGCCAAGGCGGTGCTGGTCGCCGAACCGACCTGGGGCGATGTCCTGCCGGTCGAAGGCGGGCTGGAATGGGCGCGGGTGACGATCCGTGGCCGCAACGCCCATTCGGCGCTGCGCTACAACGAGATCTATCCGCAGCGCCACGACAAGGACCGGCTGGAGCCGGGCGTCAATGCGATCGAGATCGCCGCCCGCTTCATTGCCGCCGTGCGCCAGTATGAGCTGGACCGGACGCGAGCAAAATCGCATCCGCTGCTGCCGCTCGGCATGAACACCATCAACATCGGCGTCATGCATGGCGGCACCGGCCTTGGCGAGCACGGCCTGCCGACCGTGATGACCAACCCGGCCATCATTCCCGATGTCGCGGTGCTCGATCTCGACATGAAATTCCTGCCCGACGAGAATTCGGCCGACTACCGCCGCGATTTCGAGGCGTTCGTCCACCATTTCGCGCAGACCGATGCGTGGCTGCGCGACAACCCGCCTGCGATCCAATGGGAGCTCGGCGGGCTGCATTTTCCGCCGATGAACACGCCGGTCGACCATCCGCTGGTGAGATCGCTGATGAAGCGCAAGGCCATGGTCGGCAAGGCGCCGCAGGCGCGTGGCTTCGTCGCCGTGTGCGATGCCGCGCACTATGCCGGCGCCGGCGTCGACGGTGTCATCTTCGGCCCGTCAGGCGACGGATTTCACGGTTCCGACGAGTATGTCGAAGTCGAATCGGTGGTCGAGACCGCCAAGGTGATCGCCGCTTCGGTCATCGACTGGTGCGGCATCCGCTGAGGCGGAGCCGCCAGTCCGAAACGGTCAGGCCGGGCGCTTCAGGCGTCCGGCGACGGCGCCCCATGAAGCCTTGATCATGCCGACCAGGCCGCTCGGGTAGGCCAGCATCACGCCGATGATCAGCACCGCCGTGATCATCGGCCGCCACGCGCCGAAATCGGCCATCCATTCGGCGAAGATCGTCAGCACGAAAGAGGCGATGATGGCGCCGTAAATAGTGCTGGTGCCGCCAAGCAGCACCATCGACAGGATGATGGTCGCAAGGCTCATGCCGAAGACGTCGATCGAGGCATTGCGCTGGTAGGCGGCGTAGAAGGCGCCGGCGATGCCGGTGAAGAAGGCGCTCGCGGCAAGCGTCAGCATGCGCTGGCGCACGATCGAGACGCCGCGGCTGATGGCGTATTCCTCATTGTCGCGCAAGGCGACGATGCTGGCCCCGGTGCGTGAGCGCACGAACACGCGCAGGAACAGGGTGCTCGCCACCAGCAGCGCCAGCGCGATGTAGAAATAGGCTGATTTGCCGTCACGGACCATGTTGTGGTCGAACACGTATAGCCCGGGAATGCGCACCAACCCTTGCGTGCCGCCGGTGATGGCGGACTGGCTGATGATTACTTGCATCACCAGCTGCGCGAAGCCGAAAGTGACCAGGATGATGTAGATGCCCTTCAGCCGCAGGATCGGGATGGTCACCAGGATCGCCGCCAGGGTGGCGATGACACCGCTGGCAAACAGCGCGATCCACGGGTCGAATTCGGCCAGCTTGGTGAGCAGGCTGTAGGCATAGACGCCGATGCCGAACAGCGCCAGATGGCCGAAATTGAAGACGCCGCCATAGCCGAGGCTGAGGTCCCAGTTCGAGGCGACGATCGCATAGATGAAGGCCATGATCAGAATGTGGCGGGCATAGGTGTCGCCGAAGATCAGCGGCAGCAGTGCCAGAAAGGCGAAGCCGAGCACGAAGCCGATGGCCTCCTGCTTCCACGGCGTGCGGCCGGGAGCGATCGGGGTTGCCGCCTCTGTGTGGCTAAGGGTGATCGGCGATGTCGTGTCGGTCATGCTAGGCCTCGGGAGCGGCTGGCAAAGATGCCCTCGGGGCGCACCATCAGGGTCAGGATCAGCACGCCGAACAGCAGCGCCGGCGTCCAGTACAGGCCGAAATAATAGCTGCAGGCGGCCTCGAAGAAGCCGATCAGATAGGCGGCGAAGATCGGTCCCGAGATGCTCGATATTCCGCCGAAGACGACGACGATCAGCGCCTTGAGCAGCGGGTCGCTGCCCATCACCGGCGACATGAAACGATAGCCGCCCATGAAGATGCCGGCGAGGCCTGCAAGCGACGCGGCAATGGCGAAGGCCAGCCCATAGAGCGCGGTGACGTTCAGCCCGACCAGATGGCTGGCATCTTCATTCTGCGCCACGGCGCGCAGCGCCAGCCCGAGCCGCGTGCGGTTGAGGAACATCCAAAGTGCGGCCAGGATCAGCGGCGTGATGACGATGATGGCGATCTGGTGCAGGGAGACGCCGACGCCGCCGATGGTGGTGTTGCCGGTGATCAGCGCCGGGATCTGCTTCGAGCGCGGTCCCCAGATGGTCAGCGCGCCGTTCTCGATCAGCGACCCGGCTGCCAGCGTGGTGATGACGACGACCAGCACGATGTTGGGTCGGCCGATCAGCGGCCGCACGACACTCGCCTGCAGGATCCAGCCGACGCCGGCCATGACGACGACGGCGATGGGAAAGGCGACCGCCGCCGGCAGGCCGAGTTCGACCAGCTGCCAGGCGATGTAGGCGCCCAGCATCATGAACACGCCATGGCTGAAATTGAACACGCCGATCGTCGTCCAGACCAGAGCCAGCCCGACCGCCATCATGGCGTAGAGCGAGCCCTGGAACAGGCCGCCGAACAGGATTTCCGCCAATGCGCTCATCTTCGGATTTTCCTAATGGCCAAAATACATCGACATGATCTCGCCGTGGTCGAGGCTTTCGCCCGGCTTGATCTCGGTCGCAACGGCGCCATGGTTGACGAGGTAGAGTTGCTGCGTCAGTTCCAGCAGGAATTCGATGTCCTGCTCGACGACGATGAGCGGTACGCCGCCGCGCGAAATGTCCATGACGGAGGCGCAGAGCTCGTCCTTGATCTTGGGCGCCAGCCCAAGCGTCGGCTCGTCGAGGATCAGCAGGCGCGGATGGCTCATCAGCGCCGTGCCGATCGACACCATCTGGCGCTCGCCGCCCGACAGCGTGCGCACGCGCTGGCGCCAGCGTTCCGCCAGTTTCGGGAACAGCTTGACCACCTTTTCGCGGTTTTCCGCCTCATGCGGCCGGGCCCGCGGCGAATAGGCGCCGAGCGCCATGCAGTCGGCGATCGAGAGATCGGGAAACAGCCGGTTGCCTTGCGGCACATGGATCAGGCC
>NZ_RZRA01000622.1:0-3447 GCF_003998945.1 Mesorhizobium sp. M7A.F.Ca.CA.003.01.2.1
TCGCACTCCGGTGCGCGTGGCTCGCCCACCCAGATGCGCCAGCTTGCCGGCATGCGCGGCCTTATGGCCAAGCCGTCGGGTGAAATCATCGAGACGCCGATCATCTCGAACTTCAAGGAAGGCCTGACCGTGCTCGAGTACTTCAACTCGACCCACGGCGCCCGCAAGGGTCTGGCCGACACCGCCTTGAAGACGGCGAACTCGGGTTACCTCACCCGTCGTCTGGTCGACGTGGCGCAGGACTGCATCGTCAACTCCGTCGACTGCGGCACCGACAAGGGCCTCACCATGCAGCCGATCGTCGATGCCGGTCAGGTCGTTGCTTCGGTCGGCCAGCGCGTGCTGGGCCGTACGTCGCTCGACGACATCACCCATCCGGTGTCGGGCGAGATCCTGGTCAAGGCCGGAACGCTGATGGACGAGCGTGACGTGGAACAGATCGAAAAGGCCGGCGTCCAGTCGGTCCGCATCCGCTCGGCACTGACTTGCGAAGTCAGGGTTGGCGTCTGCGCGGTCTGCTACGGTCGCGATCTGGCCCGCGGCACCCCGGTCAACCAGGGCGAAGCCGTCGGCGTCATCGCGGCGCAGTCGATCGGCGAGCCGGGCACCCAGCTCACCATGCGTACCTTCCACATGGGCGGTACCGCGCAGGTGGTGGACAGCTCGTTCCTTGAAGCCTCGTATGAGGGCAAGGTCGAGATCCGCAACCGCAACGTGGTGCGCAACTCCGACGGCCAGCAGATGGTCATGGGCCGCAACATGGCGGTGCTGATCCTCGACGAAGCCGGCAAGGAGCGCGCCTCGCACCGTCTCACCTATGGTTCGCGCATCTTCGTGGACGATGGTGACAAGGTGAAGCGCGGCCAGCGTATCGCCGAGTGGGATCCCTACACGCGTCCGGTCCTCACCGAAATCGAGGGCAGGGTGTCGTACGAGGATCTGGTCGACGGCATTTCCGTTCAGGAAACGGCCGACGAGTCGACCGGCATCACCAAGCGTGAGGTCATCGACTGGCGCTCGACGCCACGTGGCAACGACCTGAAGCCGGCGATTGCGATCCAGGACGCCAAGGGCAAGGTCGGCAAGCTGTCCAAGGGCGGCGACGCCCGCTTCCTGCTCTCGGTCGAGGCCATTCTTTCGGTCGAGCCGGGTTCGCAGGTTCGCCCCGGCGACGTTTTGGCGCGTATTCCGATGGAAAGCGCCAAGACCAAGGACATCACCGGCGGTCTGCCGCGTGTTGCCGAGCTGTTCGAGGCACGTCGTCCGAAGGATCACGCCATCATCGCCGAGATCGACGGCACGATCCGCTTCGGCCGCGACTACAAGAACAAGCGTCGCATCATCATCGAGCCGCATGACTCGACGCTTGAGCCGGTCGAATACCTGATCCCGAAGGGCAAGCCGTTCCATCTCCAGGACGGCGACGTCATCGAGAAGGGCGACTACATCCTCGACGGCAACCCGGCGCCGCACGACATCCTGGCGATCAAGGGCGTGGAGGCACTTGCTTCCTACCTCGTCAACGAGATCCAGGAAGTCTACCGTCTGCAGGGCGTGTCGATCAACGACAAGCACATCGAGGTGATCGTTCGCCAGATGCTGCAGAAGGTCGAGATCACGGTGCAGGGCGATTCGACCTACATCCCGGGCGATCATGTCGACGTGATCGAACTGGAAGAGGTCAACGAGCGTCTGGTCGAGGACGGCAAGAAGCCGGCCGAAGGCCTGCCGGTGCTGCTCGGCATCACCAAGGCATCGCTGCAGACGCCGTCCTTCATCTCGGCCGCCTCCTTCCAGGAGACGACGCGAGTGCTGACGGAAGCTGCCGTTGCCGGCAAGACCGACATGCTGCAGGGCTTGAAGGAAAACGTCATCGTCGGCCGGTTGATCCCGGCCGGTACCGGCGGCACGATGAGCCAGATCCGGCGCATCGCCACCTCGCGCGACGAACTGATCATCGACGAGCGCCGCAAGGCCTCGGGTGCGGAAGTCGCCGAGCCGATGCTGGCCGACATGACCACCGCCGCGCAGTAAGCGCGGACGGCAACGATCTCAGGCAATAAGGCCGTCGGGGCAACCCGGCGGCCTATTTCTTTGTGCTATTCGGACACCCTCTCGAAGCGAAGCAGATCGCCCGGCTGACAGTCGAGATAGTCGCAGATGCGCTCCAGCGTGTCGAACCGGATACCCTTGACCTTTCCCTGCTTCAAAAGGGAAAGATTGGCCTCGGTGATGCCGACATATTCGGCCAGGTCCTTTGACTTCACGTTTCGTTCGGCGAGGACGACATTGAGCCTGACCCTTATGGGCATGAGCTGATCCTCATCAGATGAATTGCGCGTTTTCTTCGGCGAGTGCCGATGCCTCGGCCATGACCCAGGTGATGACAGCGACGATGCAAGCTGCCAGCAAGGTCAGCATCGTGTCGCTGTCGAGACCGAGCGTCAGCCGGTGCTGGCCGGCAGGCGCGTCCCAGCTGAGCAGAACGGACAATGCCGCCGCCGAAACCGGTTTCAGCAAGGCGGATGCCAGCAGGCCGAGGCCAAAGTATCGCAAATTGCTGATGGCGCCCTGACCGAAGAAGTTGCCGGACGCGAAAGCGCCGAAGCAGCGCCTTGCGGCCATGAGCGCGAAGACGAGGCAGGCAAGCGGCACGAACGAGATCGCGAACCCGACCAGTCTTCGACCGAGGCCAAGCTCGCTCAGCCATTCCTGTGGGATTTGCGCATCGGCCGCGATCGAACTGGCGGAGACGCTGAGCCAGTAGAACAGCAGACCGATGGTCAGCAATATGGCGAGGACGACAAAACACCTCGCCAGCACTAGGCTGAAAAGTCGGATGCGTCTCAATCTAAGCTGGCGGGCAGGATCGGCAGGGACAGCCGTGATGACAGGTTCAATCATCGCCGTTATCACTCCATTGTAATGAATTATCGTTTTACAATAATTTGTTTATGCGTAATGATGATTCTTGTCAATTCCTCATCACAGGAGAAACCTATGCCTTCGTTCAAACGCCGGATTGCCGTGGCAGCCATCGCGATTGTCGCCGCGTCCATAACGCCTTTTGCTGCCATCGCCCTCCCGTCGACCGCGACAGGCCGGATATCGGTGGGGCAGGTGATGGAAATGCTCGACAAGGCCGACACCAGCCCGGTCGCCAGGCAAACGCTGGTCGCCTATGTCGCCGGGGTTGGCGAAGCCGCCGGCGTGATCGCCGACACGATCGGCAATGGCGGCCTCGTTTCCTGCAAGAGTTCTTTCAGCCTGGATACACGAGCGGTGCGCGCCGCCCTTGAAGCGGGCGCCCCTCGTCAGGGTAACTGGTCTCAGACACCGGCGACGCCACTGATCATTGCCGACATGGTCAAGCGTGCCGGTTGCAGGACCAGGAATTGAGCCTGGCGATCCGCTGGTTCTCAGTCGCGCGACAATCCTGTCGCGCGA
>NZ_RZRA01000623.1:0-3445 GCF_003998945.1 Mesorhizobium sp. M7A.F.Ca.CA.003.01.2.1
CATGTATACTCTCCTTCAGTTTACCAGGCCCTGCGGGCTCGGGATATCGAATGGAATGAACGGCGGGGCGTAGCGGGTCAGATTTGCGCCAAGCCCCCGTCGACGGCGACCTCGCTGGCAGTCATGAAGCTGCTGTCGGGCGACGCGAGAAACGCAGCCGCCGCCCCGATCTCCGCTGGATCGGCCATACGCTGAAGCGGATTCATCGAGGCGAAGACCTTCAAGCCCTCCTCGCCTATCGCTGCCTTCGCGAGTTCGGTCGCCGTCGGCCCGGGCGACAGCACGTTTACCCGGATGCCGGTGCCTTTCAAGTCTTCCGCCCAGGTCCGCGCGAGGTTGCGCACGGCCGCCTTGCTCGCGCTATAGACGCTGAATGCGGGCGCGCCCGTGGTGCCGGCGCTCGATCCGGTCAGGATAATCGAACCGCCCTCGCCCATCAGCGGCAGCGCCTTCTGGACCGTGAAGATCGTACCCTTCACATTGGTGTTGAAGGTCTCGTCAATGTGCCCGGCGGTGAGCTTGCCGAGCGGAAGCAGGCTTCCCACCCCGGCGTTGGCGAAGATGATGTCGAGGGCTCCGCGCTCGGCCTTCACCGCCGCGTAGAGCCGATCGAGGTCGGCCTCATCCGAGACCGAGCCCTTCACCGCGCGGGCATTGGGCCCGAGCTCGGCCACAGCGGCGTCTAGCGCTTCCTGCCGGCGGCCGAAGATGAAGACGAAGGCGCCCTCCTCGATGAAGCGCTTTGCAGCGGCGAGGCCGATGCCGGTGGCACCACCCGTTATAACCGCAACCTTACCATCCAGTTTTCCCATGACTTAATCCTTCCAGGCTCTGTCTTTGGTCGTTCGGGGACGCCCCGAGAACCTCTAGATGGGCCCGCCGGGGTCGCGCGGTGAGTGCGGAAGCGCGCACATCGGTGGTGCAGAATCGATCCGCTTTCAGGATTGACGCCAGCCCGCGACGATCCGTGTCCGCCGTTCGGAATAGCGTCGCCCTTGTCGACACAAGCCACGATATCCCGCCCCTACTGCTGTAGGATGTGTTAGATACGGGCTTTGGAAGGCGCACCGCGCGGTGCCGGATTGCACCATGATCGACTGGGATGACGTTCGCTACTTTCTAGCCGTCGCACGCGGAGGCTCGGTGCGGGCTGCCGGCGCGCAGCTCGGGGTGAATCACTCGACCGTGCTGCGACGCATCGCACAGCTTGAGGAACGCCTCGGGGCGCAAATGTTCGAAAAGCGGCCTTCGGGCTACCGCCTGACCGCTGCGGGCGAGGAGGTCCTCGAGCTCGCGAACCAGATGGAAGCGTCGTCGCACCAGCTGGAGACGCGCGTCTTCGGGCGCGACCAGAGCGTACGCGGACTTCTGCGGGTGACGCTGGCACCGCCCCTCGCGACGCACCTGCTCATGCCGGACTTCGCCGATTTCGCGCACCTGCATCCAGACATCGAGATGGAAATCTTGTCGTCCGGCGAGCTGGCAAATCTGACCAACCGAGAGGCCGACGTGGCGATCCGCGTCGTCTACGACCGCAAAAACCTGCCGCTCAATCTTCACGGACTGAAGGGAGCGGAGGTGTTTGGCGGCGTCTACATGTCCCGCGATCGCCTGGCCGCGTGGCGTGCGGGCGCACCTGATCCCATCCGGTGGATCGTCATAAGCGTTCATGGAATTCCAGAGTGGGCCAGCGCGGGTGAGGTTGGCACCACGGGAGTTCCATTCAGGATCACGGACGCCGAGGCGCAGATCGTTGCCGTACGGCAAGGTCTCGGGATCACGACACTGCCGTGCTTCGTCGGAGATGCCGACCCCCTGCTGGTGAGGGTGCCGGGCACCGACCTGCACCTGTACGGAACGCTCTGGCTTCTCACGCATGGGGAGACACGCAAGACGAAGCGCGTGCGGCTCTTCACTGAGTTCGTATCCCGCAGGCTCGCCGCCTACGCTCCGCTTCTCGCGGGACTGTCCACATCGCGCGACTGACGCCCGGCGGGTCGCCCGCGACGCTTGCAGTGGATAGGTGCCTGCAAGCGGACAGCGGCATCTATTGCGGTTGCAAATGCTCGGCCATGAAGTCGATGCACGCCTCAGTCTGGGCCTGATCTGTCGACCGGCCGGCCAGAAAACGTTGAACTAATCGGTCCCTGGGGGGCATGGGCGGTGGAGGAATGGGCGGCGGCGGCACAGGAGGTTTCGGAACGGATGCCTTCTCCGAAGATCCCTCTGCTTCACGGCGCGTGACCAGTCGCTGATCTGACCTCAGGCCGCCTCACCCGACCGGTGCTCGGCAATCGCACTCAGAAAAACCTGGCCGAATTCCTTGAGCTTTGCCGCCCCAACCCCATTCACTTCGGCGAAGGCGTCGAGGTCGTGCGGGCGGCGCTCGGCCATGTCGATCAGCGTACGATCCGAGAACACCACATAGGCCGGCACCTGGCGCTCCTTGGCGAGCCGCAGGCGCAAGGATTTGAGCGCGGCCAGTAGCCCGGTGTCCACAGCCGACTGCCCGAGATCCTGCCCCGAGCGCATCTTGCCGCGCAAGGCGCGGCTGCGTACCTCGACACGATAATGGAACGGCACCTCGCCACGGCCAAGCGCATGACCCTTTTCGGCGATGGCGAGGCCGCCATGGCCGGCCGGATCCGGCATCAGGAACCCGCCGGCGACGAGTTGCCGGATCAGCGATAGCCAGAAATCCTTCTTGTGCGCCAGACCACTGCCGAAACTCGTGAGCCTCTGGTGGTTCCTGGCAAGCACCTTCTCGGTTTCATGGCCGAGCAGGATGTCGATGACATGACCGGCACCGAAACGCTCACCGCTCTGGGCGATCGCCGTCAGGATGATCCGAGCCTCGGCTCCGCCATCGGCGCGCGGTGCCTGGTCGAGGCAGGTGTCGCAATTGCCGCAGGGCTGCGCTTCCTCGCCGAAATAGCCGAGCAGCACCTGGCGGCGGCACTGCGCCGTCTCGCAATAGCCTATCAGCGTGTCGAGCCGGCCATGCGAGCGCCTCTTGTGCTCGGGCGGCGCATCCTCGTCGTCGATGAACAACCTGCGCATGCGGATATCGCCCAGGCCGAACAGCATATGCGCCTCGGCGTCCCGCCCATCGCGGCCGGCGCGGCCTATCTCCTGGTAGTAGGCCTCCAGGCTGCCCGGCATGTCGGTGTGGAAGACATAGGCGACGTCAGGCTTGTCGATGCCCATGCCGAAGGCGATGGTCGCCACCATGACGACGCCGGACAAGGTCATGAAGCTGTTCTGGTTGGCGTCACGCGCCTCCTTGCTCATGCCGGCGTGATAAGCGAGCGCGGTGACGCCGTTCTTCTCGAGGAAGGCCGCCATCTCCTCCGTCTTCTTGCGCGACAGGCAATAGACGATGCCGCTGCGGCCGGGATGGCGCTCGACGAAGCGCAGCAATTGGCGCTTGCTGTCCTGCTTGGCC
>NZ_RZRA01000624.1:0-3437 GCF_003998945.1 Mesorhizobium sp. M7A.F.Ca.CA.003.01.2.1
CATTTCGGCAATGCCGGAGAAGGCGACGCCGACCTTGTGGTTGCCATCGACGTGATCGAGCACCTGGGCGGCACAAGTTTCCTCTATGCCAGAACGGCCAACGGTGACGACGTGGTGATCCAGCGCGACGCGGCAAAGGTCCCCGACACGTCCGAGATCACCGTTTCCATCCGCAAATCCTACCTGTTCGACGAAAAAGGACTGCGGCTGCGCTGACCGCCAGCCCTTTCCAGCCTTCAAGGAGAATGACAATGACCGCAACCACGCCCATTCGCTGGGGCATTCTCGGCCCGGGCAGCATCGCCCAGTCCTTTGCCGGTGGCGTGGCCGCTTCGGACACCGGCAAGCTGGTCGCCATCGGCGCACGCAATCCCGCCAAGCCGGGGCTTGCCGAGCGTTTTCCCGGTGCCCGTATCCTCGACGGCTACGACGCGCTGCTCGCCGACCCCGACATCGACGCCGTCTACATTTCGATACCGCATCCAGGCCATGCGCAATGGGCGATCAAGGCGGCCGAGGCCGGAAAGCATGTGCTGTGCGAAAAGCCGCTGGCGCTGACCGCCTTCGAGGCCGACGCCATGATGCATGCTGCGCGCAAGGCCGGCACATTCCTCGGCGAAGCCTTCATGTACCGGTTGCACCCGCAGACCAAGAAGCTGGTGGAGCTGATCAGGTCCGGCGTCATCGGCGAGATCAGGATGATCAAGTCGAGCTTCGGTTTCGCCATGCCGGGCTTCATGCCGCAGCACCGGCTCTATGCCAACGATCTCGCCGGCGGCGGTATTCTCGATGTCGGCGGCTATCCCGTCTCGATGGTCCGGCTGATTGCCGGTGCGGCCGTCGGAAAGCCCTTCAGCGAGCCAGACAAGGTGGTCGGCACCGCCCATCTGGGCCAGTCCGGCGTCGACGAATGGGCCTCCGCGCTGCTGCATTTCCCCGGCGGCATTGTCGCCGAAGTCTCCTGCAGCATCTCGCTCAACCAGGACAATGTGCTGCGCATCCTGGGCACAAGGGGCCGCATCGAAGTGCCGGACTTCTGGTTCGCCGGCGGCAACCGCGATGTCGGTCTCGGCCGGATAGACGTCATCGCCTCCGATGGTACGCGCCAGACCATCAGCGTCGACGAGAAGCGCCATGTCTATTCCTTCGAGGTCGACGCAGCCGGCGAGGCGATCCGCGCCGGCGGCCAAGAATTCGCCTGGCCGGGCATGGCGTGGGCGGAAAGCCTCGGCACCTTGCGTGTGCTGGACAAATGGCGGACGGCAGCCGGCCTCGAATACGGGATCGAGAAGGCCGAGCAGCGCACCAACACCATCTCCGGCCGGCCGCTACGGTCCGGCGGCACGGCGGTCGCCAAGCGCACCATTCCTGGCCTGTCGAAACCGGCATCGGTGGTGGCGCTCGGCTTCGAGGATTTCCGTACGTTTTCCTCAGGTTCGATCCTGCTCGATGCCTTTTTCGAGGCCGGCGGCAATCTCTTCGATACCGGCTATGTCTATGGCGGCGGCTATACCGAGAAGCTGCTTGGCGAATGGTTGAAAAACCGTGGCGTGCGCGCGCAATCGGTGGTCATCGCCAAGGGCGCGCACTCGCCGCTGTGCTATCCTGATGTGATCGGCAAGCAGCTCGACCAGACGCTCGAACGCCTGCAGACCGATCATGTCGATGTCTACTTCATGCACCGCGACAATCCGGATGTGCCGGTCGGCGAATTCGTCGATGCGATGGATCGCGAGGTCAAGGCCGGCCGCATCCGCGGCCCGTTCGGCGGTTCGAACTGGACGATGGAACGCATGGATGAGGCAATTGCCTACGCCGAACGCACCGGCAAGCAAAAGCCCGGTGCGCTGTCCAACAATTTCTCGCTGGCCGAAATGCTGGAGCCGATCTGGGCTGGCTGCGTCACGTCCTCCACGGATGCGTGGAAGGCCTGGCTGACATCCAGGAAGATGCCGAATTTCGCCTGGTCGAGCCAAGGGCGCGGCTTCTTCACCGATCGGGCGGGTCGCGACAAGCAAGACAATGAGGAGCTGGTGCGGGTCTGGTACTCCGAGCGGAATTTCGGCCGCCGCGACCGGGCGATCGAACTTGCCGCGAGACTGGGCAAGAGCCCGATCCATATTGCGCTGGCCTATGTGCTCGCTCAGCCCTTCCCCTCCATCCCGCTGATCGGGCCACGCACGCTGGATGAACTGGACGACAGCCTGCGCGCTCTCGACATCACGCTTTCGCAAGCCGATCTCGAATGGCTGGACGGCGGCAGCCTGCGCGCTGCCTAGTTGGCTGCCTGTTTAACCGTGGCGGCGTCAGGTCTCGTCATCGAACGCCCTGACGCCGCGCCTGGCCGGAGTCCGCAAATTCGCGTACATGCCTGTGGTGCGGAATTGGCTCGGTGTGATGCCGTAGCAGCGGCGGAAGACCTTTGAAAAATAGTTCGCTTCCTCGAAGCCGCACAGGATGGCGACCTCCTTCACCGGCAAAAAATCCGCTTTGGTCAGCAGCTTCGCCGCGCGTTGCAGGCGCTGCTGCAGCACGAACTCGGCCGGAGGCAGGCCTTCGCTCTCGGCGAAACAGCGTGAGAAATGGGCTCGGCTGAGGCCGCTGATCTGGACCAGGTCCGCCACCGGCAGCGGCTTGTCGAGATTGGCGTTGATGTGATCGATGACCGGCTGCATGGCGCTTAGTTTTTCGGCGAAGGCATGGGAACCGAAGACATCGTCATAGAGCGCCATCGCAGCCTCGTAGGCTATCGCGGAAGCAGCACCCGGCGAAGCGGCGCCTTTGATCAGGCGCAGGCTGCAATCGGCAAGATGATCGATTGTCGCCGGCTGCAGCCGAAATACAGGACCCGAGACGCTGAGGATCGACTTGTGGATGCGCAGCGCTTCCTCGCCGTTCATCGAAATCCAGAAATATTCCCAGCGCTCATCTCCAGCCAGCCAGTAACGGTGGTTGTGCGGCACCAGCACCAGCAATGTGTCGTTCTTCTGCAAGCGGTAGTTGCGGTTTTCGTAGCGCAGCCGGCCAGTCCCGCTGATCGTGTGCTGGAGCACGGTGAACGGTGTCTGACCGCGCTTGCGGCCGTCCCAGTCGTAGATTTCGTCCTCGCGCACTTCGTAGCCCGTGCTCGTCGGCATGGCGTGCAGGCGCTGGCGGCCGCGCGGCAGCGAGATCGTGCGCATGGACTGTCCGTGTTCTATCAAATCATGCAGCACAAAATTACCCCTGAAAGCATAATCCTTCTCTGGTCGCGCTCGCGAATAAGCGCATAATCCCCATCGAAAAGCGAGAGAGATCCGCAGTCAAGGAGCGGACAGGGAGGTTGGCGAGCCGGATTCCGGCTTGTCCTGCATACATGTCGCGGCATGTGGCTAGAGCCTCCCATTGTCATTCCTTGCCTGCAATTCGAAATGGAATGACAATGGGAGGCTCTAGCC
>NZ_RZRA01000625.1:0-3433 GCF_003998945.1 Mesorhizobium sp. M7A.F.Ca.CA.003.01.2.1
GCCGCGCGGATGGCTGGTCGCGGCCGGATCTTCGGCAAGCAGCGCGTCGGCAATCGGATCCCAATCGCCGACACCGTCGATCATGCCGATGCCGAGGCCGCCGAAGACCAGCGTCACCACCTTGTCCGGATCGGACAGCGCCATGAACGCCGCGATGCGCGCGCCCATGGAATAACCCATGACGTGGGCGCGCTCGATGCCGAGATGGTCGAGCAAGGCAGTGGCATCGGAGGCCATCTTGACCGGCGTATAGTCGGCCTCATCATAGCTCTTGGACGACGCGCCGTGGCCGCGATTGTCAAAGGTGATGGCGCGGTAACCGGCATCGTTCAGCGTCTTGAACCAGCCGGGCGACACCCAGTTGACATAGTGGCTCGAAGCGAAGCCGTGGATCATCAGCACCGGATCGCCCTCGCCCGATTCCGGCTGGCGCTCGAGGAAAGCAAGATCGAAGCCGTCATGGGTGAAAAACTGCATCAGCGACCCCGCTTGCGCACTCAACCGCCACCGCCATTGGGTGCATCGCCATTGTCGGCGGGCGGCATGCCGGGGCCGGACACCGTGCCCACCGCCGGATGGCGCAAAAGGTCGCCATACTCGATGCCGTTCCTGGCGGCAGTGCCGGCCTTGAGCTCAAGCACGAAGCGCACCGGTACACCAGGCGAAATGACGGCGTCTGATTGCGGCTCGCCGTGCTTGACCGCCCGGATCTTGCCGTCCTGGCCGACAAAAATCAGATCAAGCGGCATCGGGGTGTTGTGCATCCAGAAGCCAACCTGCTGCTGGACCTCGAAGACAAACAGCATGCCGTGGTTGTCCGCCATGTCCTGGCGATACATCAAGCCAGCCTCGCGCTCCGCGGCGGTGTCGGCGACTTCGATGGAGAAAGAGCGATCACCGCCTTTCGTCACCACGACCAATGGCGCCGGATCGGCCGGAAGGATCATTGCCCGGCTGTCCGCCGAGGTTGGCTTTTCGGAATAGAAGTAACCACCGGCGGCGGCGACGAAGGCAATCGCGCACATCGCGCCCGCGGTCAGCCAGTTCCTGTAAGCCATTCGAGATCCTCGGCCGGAAACGCCCTAGTGCGAGACCGGCAAGGTCCCCATATCGGGGTGAATTTCGGCGGCCATAAGGCCTTTGTCGCCGCGCCCGAAACGAACCAGCACGACCTGTCCGGGCCGAAGCTCGGTGATACCGTAACGGCGCAAGGTCTCCATATGGACAAAGATGTCCTCGGTACCCTCGCCGCGGGTGAGAAAACCAAACCCCTTGGTGCGGTTGAACCATTTTACCAAGGCGCGTTCGAGACCGCTCTCCGGCGTCACCGCGACATGGGTGCGCTGCTCCTGCATCTCGGCCGGGTGGACCGCGGTGGTGACATCCATGGAGAGCACACGGAAGGCCTGCAATCCGCGCTCGCCATGCTTGACGAGGCAGACCACGCGTGCGCCTTCCAGCGCCGTCTGAAAGCCGTCTCTTCGAAGACATGTCACATGAAGGAGGATGTCGCCCGAGATGCCGTCATCCGGGAGGATGAAACCATAACCCTTGGCCACATCGAACCACTTGATGGCGCCGGCTACTTCGAGCAGATCAGAAGCGTCGCCGCCTTCGTCACGCTGCAAGGCGTCGCCAAGGGTTCCGTCCCGCCCCATGAAAGAGGCCTTTTCCCCCATAAGAATGCCCCCTCTTTTCAAGAACACCGCAACTGATTCTTGCCAACAGATTAACACTGCGGCTTCCGGTGTGTGCAAGACCTGCCGTGCCTTTTTTCACGGTTCATTGGGGCAATACCGGATTTGTTCTTTGCCGGCATTGCGCACCGCCGCACGATTGCCCTTTGACAGGGCCGACCCTATGTTGCGCCGCAACGCAATTTATCGAGGAAATCACATGCGCTATCTGCACACTATGATCCGCGTCGCCGACGTCGATGCCTCGCTCGACTTCTACTGCAATAAGCTCGGCCTCAAGGAAGTGCGCCGCTACGAAAACGAGCAGGGCCGCTTCACGCTGATCTTCCTCGCCGCACCGGAAGACGAGGAGAGCGGCATCAATGAAAAGGCACCGCTGGTCGAACTGACCTACAATTGGGATCCCGAAGACTACAAGGGCGGGCGCAATTTCGGCCACCTCGCTTATGAGGTCGACGACATCTACGCCACCTGCCAGCATCTGATGGACAATGGCGTCATCATCAACCGGCCGCCGCGCGACGGCAACATGGCTTTCGTCAAGTCGCCGGACGGCATCTCGATCGAGCTTTTGCAGAAAGGCCCGGCCAAGGCCAAGGCCGAGCCTTGGGCTTCGATGGCGAACACCGGAAGCTGGTAGCCGATCACGCTGTCTTGAGCGGACAATGCCAGGCTGACGGCCCCGCTACCGTTTGGTTTTTCAGGGGCGGCGCCTATCTGTCTGGCTGAGGCGCCAGGCTTGGCCGGCGCCCAGCCATGCAAAAGGGCGCTTGCCCAGGAGAATTCATGCCGACCAGCCATGCCGACGTCGCCACCGAACATGCCAGCCGCTACCTGCAGCAGTTGTGCAAGCACTGGGCACACAAATTCCCGGTCGAGTTCGATCCCACCCATGGCACCATCGATCTCTCAATGGGCCGTACCGTCATGGCTGCCGATGCCGCAGCGCTGCATGTCACGGTGTCGACTGACGAAGCAGGATCGATCGAGCGCCTGGAAAGCGTTGTCGCCGATCACATCAAGCGCTTTGCTTTCCGCGAAGAACTGACCTTCGACTGGAAACCAACTTCCGCCTAGCCAGCCAACTACTTCTCACCGGCGTGTGCGGCCATCTCCAGCAGCGCCTGCACCGAGCGCCAATTGCGCGCGGTACCCGGCACTTTCAGCGTGCGCGGGATCAGCCCGGCAAACACCGATTTGCCCAGCCCATTCGGTGCGCTGAGGTAGAGCACATCGCCCTTGATCTCGAAGCGTTCGGGGCCGGTGCACTTTTCGGTCAGCCGCGCCACCTCATCGGCGGTCGGCTCGCGTTCCAGCACATAGGCGTGCAGCTTCGTGTGGTCCGCGGCAATTTCCGGATAGGGATTTTCGCGCACCAGCTTCTCGAACCAGGAGAGATCGCGCACCATGATGCGCGAATGGAACCCCCATTTCGTCTCGAAGGCTGCTTCGAGCAGGTTCGCCAGTGCCGCCGCGTCGCCTTTCTTCGCCCGGAACACGGCATTGCCGCTCTGCACGTAGGTGGCGACGTCGGAAAAGCCGAGGCCCTCGAAGAACGACCGCAGCTCCGCCATCTTGACGATGCGGTTGCCGCCGACATTGATGCCGGAAAACAGCGCGACGAAGATTTTTCCCGGATCAACCATTCGATCGCTCATATGATGAACCCGGCCAGTGTCTCGTTGTCGGTGATGTCCTGATACTGAACGCCCTCGGCCTCGAACTTCGCCTTGAGC
>NZ_RZRA01000626.1:0-3432 GCF_003998945.1 Mesorhizobium sp. M7A.F.Ca.CA.003.01.2.1
CTTCGGCGTCGAACCGCAGTCGATGCAAGCGCAGCGTCTATCGGCGCATTGCTGGGTCTGCCTCGACGGCAAGCCGGTGGTCAGCGACAAGCTTCCCGGCATGGTCGAGATCTATCGTCATCATGCCGATGCCGTAAAGGCGCGTCCCGCTTGACCAGACCTTCAGCCTGCTATGGCCTCAACGGCCTGATCCTTGGCATATCGGCCGAGCGCTCCGAGCTGTGGCAGGATTTCGACCGGATGCTGGGCAGCCTGCGCATAGGGGAACCCGTCGCGCCGGACTTTCGTCTTGAGATCACCGAAACAGACACGCTGGACGAGACACCCAATGGATCCCTGGTCTTCGATGGCGAGGTGCCGGAGGATGGTCCCTGCCGGATGATCGAGGATGGCGGCATTGTCCATCTGGTCTTTCCCGGGCGCCAAACCGTTGCGATCAATGGTGGGGAAGGTTGGGCCGAACTCCGGATTAGCACCGGTACGAAAGCCGCCTGGACGCCGTCGATGTTGGTCCTGGATGCCGCGCTCGACGCCGGTGGCCAGCATATGCTGCATACGGCCGGGCTGACCTTGCCTGACCGCGATGCGGTGGTGCTGATCCACGCCCCGAGCGGCACCGGCAAGACCACGACGTCGCTGGCGCTGGCAACACAGGGCTTTGGCCTCTGCTCCGACGACGCCATGATCCTGAATGTCGCTTCGGGCAAGGTTGTAGCCTGGGGCTTGCCGCGCGCCGTCAAAATCCACCGGAAGACTGCCGAAATGATCCCGCAGGTGGCGCCATGCCTTGGCCAGACGTGGGATCGCAACGGCGAACAGCCGGTCTCGTTAGAACGGTTGGGCGGTATCATCCGGGTGGAAAACGCATCCGCCCGGCCGGTGGCGGCGCTTCTGCACCTGGCGCGTTCCGCCGACGGGCAGACCCGGCTCGTCGCCATGGCCAGGACCGACGCGATGGTGGCGCTGGCAGTCGACAATGTCCGCACCGGCATGACCGGGCTGCTGCCGATGCAGAAGCGCAGGCTGGCGACCATCGCCGGGCTGGTCAATGCGGTGCCGACCTTCCAGCTCGAAGTAGGCGCGCGCCCGGCTGACGCTGCGGCGCTGATCCGCGGCACCCTGGATTGACGTCAAGTCAGGCTACTTGCGGCCTGGCCTTGGCCAATCTCTGAATCCACCGGAAGGCGTCGCGGCGCAGGCGCGAGCCCAGTCTGTCCCTGGAATTGACGCCAAGCAGCGTATTCGTTGTGATCAGCCGCCTGGCCAGCCGTATGGAGAGGTCGGGCTTGATGCGGCCGGCGAGTTCGAGCGCGCGGCTCTCGTCGAACAGCTGGCCGGTCACATTGAGCACGATTGCCAACTCCAGTTCGATGCCGGTCATACGGGCAGCGTCGAACAGGCGTGCTTCCGCTTCGGGTGATTGCAGCGCCCGCACGCCTTGCAGCACGTCCACGCAAAGCTGCAGGCGGTGGAATTTGTGGCCGCCGGCGGCGTGCACGATGGCGATCGTTAGAAGAGCCGCCGGCGTGTCCGTGGCTTCGCCGTCGATGGCGCGCAATTCAGGGAAACCCAGCGACAGGCGCCGCCGCATGCCGGTGTCATGCACGAGGTCGCCATGCAGTTCGACCAGCAGGCTGGAATTCTCTTTTTCCAACCATTTGAATTCCTGCAATTCGTAGGATTCGGCCTCGTTGCTGCCAAGCTCGAAGCCGCATGCCGCGATCACCTGGTTTGCCCTGGCCAGATTGGCGGGTTCGACCAGGATGTCGATGTCGGTGAAGGGCCTGTCGGCGACGTTGCGGTAGAGCTTTCGCGCGAAGACGGGTCCCTTGACGATCCGCGCCGGAATATTGTCCGCCGCCAGTCCCTTCATGATGCGGTCGCCATGATACTTCAACAGCATCGACTGGCCGGTGGCGATCGTTGCCTTCTGGCGCAGATCCTCCAGCTTGCCGTGCAGGTCGGCATCCGCTGGCAGCCGCGCGTCCCCGCTGAGCTTGCGCAACATGATCGGCAGCACGCCGTGAAACTCGGCATTGTCGAGCAGCGCCGTCAGCGTCTTTGCCGACAAATCTTCGCCGCCTGCCGCCGCCTCGGGGTCAGCGAAGCGCAGCAAGAGTCTTTCTTGGGCGGAAGTAAGCGGTGGCAGCATCAACCCAGCTAGCATTGCGAGCAAGTCAGGAATGGTTGCAGAAAAGCCTAATGTAAGCCAGCTTTTACATGCCCCAGCGCAGCGCCGCAGTGTGTACCGGCGCGTCCCAGAATGCGGTCGTCTCGTCGTCGAGCATGGTCAGCGTGATCGAGCAGCCGGCCATATCGAGCGAGGTGACGTAGGAGCCGACCAGCGAACGGGTCACCGTCACGCCATGCTTCTCGAAGATTAGCCGTGCGCTGTTGTACATCAGATAGAGTTCCATCAGCGGCGTGCCGCCGAAGCCGTTGACGAACAGCAGCGCCGGGCCTTTCGCTTTGTCGCCGAGATCGCCGAGGATCGCGGCGCAAATCTCCTGCGCGATCGCATCGGCGCTTTTCAGCGCATCGCGCCGGCGGCCGGGCTCGCCATGGATGCCGACGCCGAACTCCATCTCGCCGTCGCCGATATCGAAAGTCGGCTTGCCCGCCGCCGGCACGGTGCAACTGGTCAGCGCCACGCCCATCGAGCGGGTAGCAGCGTTGACGCGGTCGCCAAGCGCCTTCAGCGACGCCAGAGCCAGGCCATGTTCGGCCGCCGCGCCGACGATCTTTTCCACCACCAGCGTGCCGGCGACGCCACGCCGGCCCGTCGTATAGGAAGAATTCTCGACCGCGACATCGTCATTGGTCACGATCTGCTGGACGCCTTCCGACATTTCGGCCGCCATCTCGAAATTCATGACGTCGCCCTCATAGTTCTTGACGATGAACAGGCAGCCGGCGCCGGTGTCGACGGCCTCTGCCGCCGCCAGCATCTGGTCCGGTGTCGGCGAGGTGAACACCTGGCCGGGGCAGGCGGCGTCCAGCATGCCGTGACCGACAAAGCCGCCATGCAGCGGCTCGTGACCGGAACCGCCGCCGGAGATCAGCGCCACCTTGCCCGGCCGCAAGGTCTTGCGGCGGATGAATTTGTGCTCGTCGCCGAGCACGAGGATGTCGGCATGGGCGGCGACGAAGCCGTCGAGGCTTTCGGTCAGCACCGTGTCCACCGAATTGATAAACTTCTTCACGGCCGTCTCCTCCCGAAATAGGCCTTCCAAAGCAATTCCAGGAAAAGTGTATCGCGGTTTTCCGTCCGGAATTGCGTAAAACAAGAGTTCGATCAGCCACTCTTGCCGGTGATGCTGGTGATCTTTTGGATAAAATCGTTCACCGCCTTATCGAGCGCGGCGTTCTGCTTGTCGTCGCCGAAATCCGGCACGATCAGCGAGACATGCCGCGTCTTGCGCATGCCTGATG
>NZ_RZRA01000627.1:0-3429 GCF_003998945.1 Mesorhizobium sp. M7A.F.Ca.CA.003.01.2.1
CAGGATCACCAGCGCCACCGAGAAATAGATCACCAGCCCGGTGACATCGACCAGCGTGGCAACGAACGGCGCCGATGCGCTGGCCGGGTCGAAGCCGATGCGCTTCAAGGCGAACGGCAGCATCGACCCCGACAGCGAACCGAAGGTGACGATGCCGACCAGTGCAGCACCCACCGTGGTGGCGATCAGCGGCCAGTGCGGGCCATAGTCGTAGAAGCCCATATACTGCCAGAGCGCGATGCGGCAGACGCCGACCACACCGAGCATGGCGCCCAGCACCAGGCCGGTGGGCAGCTCGCGCAGCGCCACCCGCCACCAGTCGCCAAGGCCGATCTCGCGCAAGGCCAGCGCGCGGATGACCAGCGAGGTCGCCTGCGAGCCGGAATTGCCGCCGGAGCTCATGATCAGCGGGATGAACAGCGTCAGCACGATCGCCTTCTCCAGCTCGCCCTCATAGCTCTGCATGGCGTTGGCCGTCAGCATCTCCGAGATGAACAGCGCGCACAGCCAGCCGCCGCGTTTCCTGATCATGGCGAGGAAGCTCATCTTCATGTACGGCTCGTCCAGCGCCTCCATGCCGCCGAAACGGTGCACGTCCTCGGTCGTCTCCGCGATCATCGTGTCGATGATGTCGTCGATGGTGACGATGCCGAGGATCTTGCCATGGTCGACGACCGGAACGGCGAGCAGATCGTATTTGGAGATCGTCTGCGCCAGCGTTTCGCGATCGGTCAGCGGGCCGACCGTCATCGGAAGATGATCCGGCGCCACCGTCATGATCGAATCGTCCGGCTCACCGGTGATCAGCCGGCGCAGGCCCGTCGAGCGCACAAGCAGGTGCGTTTGCGGATCGACGATATAGATCGCATAGACGGTCTCGCGCGTCCGCTCCACCTTGCGGATGTAGTCGAGCGTTTGCCCGACGCTCCAGTCCGAGGGCACGCTGACGAACTCCGTCGTCATGATCGATGCGGCACTGCCTTCGGGATAGCCGAGGATGGAGAGCAGCGTTGCGCGCAGCGGCGGCGCAAGTCCGCCAAGCAGCTCGGAACGCGCCGGCTCTTCCAGCTCGCGCAGGATGTCGGCTGCCCGGTCGACCGACATGGCGGTGAGCAGCTTGCCCGCCTTGGCGCGCGGCAGCGCCTCCATGCGTTCCGACGCGCCGTCGAGTTCCGGCTGATCGAAGATCTCGACCAGACGTTCGAACGTCACTTCACAGAGCAGTTCCGTCGCGGTCTCTCGAGGCTCCCTGTTCAGGGCCTCGACAATGTCGGCGACGTGATCGTTGGCTAGGATACGGGCAATCGCGACGGCCTCGTCGCTTGCCACCGTGGTAAATTCGTTCATGGCTCACTCCTTGCCGTCCGGCAGGACATGAACCATGTGAGGTCACGTCAGGGCGGACGGCTGTTGCGTTCGACTGTGACTGTCGCCAGGCATGGCGCGGTGACCTTTCCGCTTGCGGGTTCGCGTTTGATTGTCTGCAAGCGGGCGCAACATAGGAGCGCGCCTCGCCGTGTCAATCGCGGTGAGGAGGGAAAATGCCGACGAGCGGGCAAGATCGCGAGACTGTGATCACCGGCCGCCGTTCGACCAGGCAGACCGGGGTGGAATAACCGTTATTTCTGCTTCAGCCGGCGCGAGAAGCGCAGCCACTTGTCTTCGACCGGCCTTGGGACCGGCCTTGGCTGCACCAGAATGGTGGTGAGTTCGGCGGGCAGGGTCGGAACCAGCGGCTTCTTGGTGGCGACGCCGTCGGCGATCGCGACGATGCTGTGATAGAATTCGCTGCCCGTCATCGATCTCGGCGCCACCGCCTCGTGCATGACGGAGATCACCGTGACATCGGGGCAGTTGTCCTTGATGGCCTGGTGGAAGGCGACCTTGCCATCGGGGTCGAGCGCGCCGGTCGCCTCGTCGAGGAACAGCAATCCCGGCTGCTGCAGCACGATGCGGGCCACCACCAGCTTCTGTTTCTGGCCGCCCGACAGAACCTGGTCCCAGCTTTTGCCTTCGCGGCTTTCGTCGGCCATGTGCTCGATAAAGTCGCCGAGCCCCGCCTTGTGCAGCGCCGACGCCACCTGCGCATCGCCATGGTCGTGCTCGGAGCCGGGCAGGCAGACCAGTTGCTTCAGCGACACAGGCTGCAGCTTGACCTCCTGGGCGGCATAGAAACTCTTGACGCCCTCTGGGAAGACGATGGTGCCGCGGCCATAGGGCCACAGGCCGTTGATCGCCTTGATCAGCGAGGTCTTGCCGCAACCGGACTCGCCTTTCAGGAAAGTCCATTCGCCGCGCCGGAAGCGCAGATTGGCGGCGCTGAGAAAGGGCGTCGCGTCCTCGCCCTGATGCGCCAGTTCGAGCTTCTGGATGGTCAGGCCGAAAACCGGGTTCTGGCTGGCATAGTGGAAGTCGGAGCGGCCGGTCTGGCTGTAGAATTCCTGCGGATGCTGGACATTCTCGATCGCATTGGCCAGCTCGGTGACACGCTGGCTGTTGGCGCGCAACGTGGCGATGGCGGGCATGACGTGGATGAACCAGGAACACTGGCCGATCAGCGAATTGACCAGCTCGGAGCCGGTTATGTAGCCCTTGAGGTCGAGACCGTTGTGGATGAACGGCACCAGGCCCGGTCCGTAGGCGACAATGCGGGCACCGATGAAATTGTAGATCAGCTCGAACGACATGTAGACGGTGTTGACGATGTTCAGCCGCGTCCAGGTGCCGTCGATGTCGACATAAAGCCGGCCATGCATGGTCCTTTGCACGCCTTCGCCCTGAGACGCCGCGACATGGAAGGAGCGGCGCAGGAATGTCGTCAGCTCGCCGCGATAGCTGCCCTCGGCCTGCTGCATCCTGACATTGAGGCGCTCGAGCAGGCCGCCGAGCTTGACCGCGATCCAAGTGTTCAGCGGCACGTAGGTGGCGACGGCCAGGAAGGCGAGGATGGCGCTGCCATAGCTGCCGAGGAATTCCAGCCCCTTCACCTCGACGGAGTTTTCGAGCAGCTTCTGGCCGACGAAATAGAGCGATGTGGCAACGCCAAGCACGCCCATGGCGAGCCCGATGGCGCCACCGGTCATGTCCTTGATGGATTCCTGGACGCGCTGGTCGATATTGTCGGGGGCCGGTGCGCCGCTGCCGGTCGACGCGTGCTGGGCATGGAAATGCGTATGATTGCCGTCCAGCAGCGCTTCATTGAAGCGGCTGTCCAGCCAACCGCGCCATTTGCGGTGCAACGTCGCCGAGACAAGGTTGCGGATGCCGGTGAAGCCAGCGTCCTTGAGTACGACCAGCAGCACGAGGACGCCGGCATTGACCAAAAGCGAGCGAAGCGGCGTGGTGTTGGCGGCGTCATGGAAGAAGGCGATGGAATTGACCAGTTCGCCCGAGGCTTCGGCGAACCAGACACCGGCCTTGCTGGACAAC
>NZ_RZRA01000628.1:0-3426 GCF_003998945.1 Mesorhizobium sp. M7A.F.Ca.CA.003.01.2.1
ATTTCGACGAACTCCTGTCGTCGGTCGACGGCGTCATGGTCACCGGCTCGAAATCCAATGTGCATCCCTCGCTCTATGGCGGCGACGCCAGTGAAGCCAATGGCCCCTATGATCCGGCGCGCGACGCCACGACGCTGCCGCTGATCCGCCGGGCGATCGAACGCGGCGTGCCGCTGCTCGCCATCTGCCGCGGCATCCAGGAACTGAACGTGGCGTTGGGCGGCACGCTCGGCACCGAGATCCAGGAGCGCGAGGGTTCGCTCGATCACCGCGCGCCGGTGAGCGAGAAGCAGGACGAACGCTTCGCCATCCACCAGACCATTTCGATCAAACCTGACAGTTGCCTGGCCGGTGTGTTCGGTGCCGGCGACATCAAGGTCAATTCGTTGCACCGCCAGGCGATCGACCGGCTCGGTTCGAAGCTGCAGGTCGAGGCCGTCGCCACCGACGGCACGGTCGAGGCGGTTTCGGTGCGGGACGCCCGCGCCTTCGCCGTCGGCGTGCAATGGCATCCGGAATACTGGGTCAAGTCGGACAGCAATTCGGTGAAAATATTCCGTGCCTTCGGCGATGCGGTTCGGCTGCACGCCGCAGCGAAGGCCGGCGCGCGGGCCGCAGCGGAATAATCAGTCGCCGGATTTTTTATCACGGGTGGCCGCCAGCGACAGCAGCGGCAGCGCCGGGGCATAGGATTCGTAGCCGTCGCCATCGGCAGCCGCGAAGGTGACGATTGGATCGGTGCCATTGGCGCTGAAGGCAACGGTGCCATCGTTTTGCTCGCGCCAGAACTTCGCCTGTTCTATGCCCGGCAAGAGCCGACGGCATTTGGGAGCAACGGTGAGCAACGACAAACCGTCCGAAATTTCGGCCCCGCGGCTGACTGCACAGACCGCCTCATCGCCATTGGCGACCAGCCTGTAGCTGTTGGACGGGGCGGCCTCGTTGGCTACGCTTTCCCGGCTGCCGCCATGAAACAGCTGAATGCCACCAAACAGCGCTGCGGCAGCGATCAATGCGGAAAGTGCTTTCATCATTCTTCATCCACGTACACGGACAGGTTGAACAATGATTCCAAAGGGTTAAGCTGACGTTAATAAATGTGGCAGCCACCGATCAGTTTCTAGCCTTCACATGCGCCGTCTCGGGCACCGGCGTCAGCGGCCGGCGCTCGGTGAACCAGGACACCAGATTGTCGACGCACAGATCCGCCATGGCGCGGCGTGTATGGTCCGAGGCCGAGCCGACATGCGGCAGCAGCGAGGTGTTGGGCGCGTCGAGCAGCGCCTTGGGCACGTTCGGTTCGTCGGCAAAGACATCGAGGCCGGCAGCGGCGATGGTGCCGTTGGCAAGGGCTGCCGCAAGCGCTGCCTCATCGACCGTGCTGCCACGGCCGATGTTGACGAAGACGCCGTTGGCGCCAAGCGCCGACAGTATCTCGGCATTGACCGCCTTCTCCGTCGAGGCGCCGCCCGGCGCGACCGAAATCAACGTATCCACGGCTTCGGCAAGCCCTTTCAGGGTCGCATGATAGTGGTAGGAAAGACCTTCGACACGGCGCCGGTTGTGGTAGGCGACCGGCAAGCCAAAGGCCTCCAGACGCCGGGCAATGGCCTGCCCGATGCGGCCCATGCCGAAAATACCCACACTGCGCCCGCGCAAGGTCAGCCGGCTCAGCGGATAGTTGCCCTTGCGCACCCAGCTGCCGTCGCGCAGCCAGGTCTCGGCGCGCGGCAGGTCGCGGATGGTGTTGATCAACAGCCCGATCGTGGTGTCGGCGACCTCCTCGGTCAACACGTCGGGCGTGTTGGTGACCATGATGTTTTTCGCCGCCGCATGACCGACATCGACCGAATCATAGCCGACGCCGAAGGAAGCGATGAGTTCGAGGTTGGGCAATGCGTCCATCATCGCCGCGTTGATGCCGGCGAACGAAGCGATGCCGCGCACATCACTGCGCATCTCGTCGGTGACGAGCGCCGGATCGGCGCGTTCAATTCTGACACGCCTGAACGTGCGGTTGATGCGGTCGACCGCGTGGTCGTTGAAATCGCCCGGCACCAGGATGGCGACGGTCTGCAACTGTTCGGCCTTGGTCATGCACGCTCCACCGGCTTGCCGGTCGACTGACGCACATGCAGTTCCGGCTTGATCAATTCCTGCGAGGGTCGCACCGTCTGGCCGTTGAGCTTGTCGAGCAGCGCGCTGGCGGCGCGGCGGCCAACCTCGCGCTGGCCGTTCCAGACTGTGGTCAGCGCCGGCGTCGCGATCGCCGCCTCTTCGAGGTCGTCATAGCCGGTGACCGAGATGTCGACGCCCGGCACCAGGCCGGCGCGGGCAATGCCGTTCATCAGACCGATGGCGACGAGGTCGTTCCAGCAGCAGGCAGCTGTCGGCCTGTCCTTCAGCGCCAGGAACTGCCCGGCGGCCTCGAAGCCGGCCTGCTTGGTGCGCGGCCCGGCGATGCGCCAGGACGGCCCGACTTCCAGCCCGGCCGCCTCCATCGCGTTGACATAGCCTTGGTAGCGGTCACGGCCGGTCGAGGTCTGGTCGGTGCCGCCGATCATGGCGATGCGCTTGTGGCCGAGCGAGATCAGGTGATTGGTGGCGAGGCCTGTTCCATAGGAGTCGTCGCCGCGAAAGACCGGCACGTCGGCACCCTCGACGGTGCGCGCGATCAGCACAGCCGGCAGGCCGTTCTCCTCGGCCATCACGATGTCGGAAGCCGGCGTGCCTATCGCCGGCGACATGATGACGCCGTCGGCGCCGAGTTGCAAAAGCGTATCGATGAAAGTGCGCTGCTTTTCGAGCTGATCATAGTGGTTGGACAGGATGAAGGTTTGCCGGCTGCGGTCGAGCTCGCTTTCGATCGAGCGCAGGATCTCGGCGAAGAACGGGTTCATGATGTCGTGCACGACGACGCCGACAATGCCGGAACGCGAGGTGCGCAGGCTGGCGGCGCGTCGGTTGTAGATATAGCCGATGGCGCGGGCATGTTCCTTGATGCGGTCACGGGTGGTCCCGGCAACAAGAGGGCTGTCGCGCAGCGCCAGCGAGACCGTGGCCGTGGACACGCCGAGCGCATCCGCGATCGTCGAAAGCTTGATTTTTTGTGCCAGCGACGTGTGCTCCCCGGACCTGACTTTCCAGACCTAAACTGTTTAAAGGCGGCGTTATGCCACCGATCGGGGGCAAATCAAAGTTTTTTTGCCAACGCCTCGGCCTCGACGTCCGAGGCCGCGCGGCTCCGCAGCCGAAGCCTATGCTCGCGATGGACGATGTAGAGGCCGCTGGCGACGATGATGGCGGCGCCGACCAGCGTCCAGCGGTCGGGAAACTGCTTGAAGACGATCCATCCGGAAATGATCATCCACACCATCTGCGAATAGGAATAGGGCGCCAAAGCCGTGGTCGTCGCCAGCCGGTAGG
>NZ_RZRA01000629.1:0-3426 GCF_003998945.1 Mesorhizobium sp. M7A.F.Ca.CA.003.01.2.1
GCCTGCATGACCGGGCTCGGAGCATTGACGCTCTCCCTCCATCATCTGCAGGCGCAGATCGAGCTCAAGGCCGAGACCATGACCGACCCGCTGACAGGGTTGCTGAACCGCCGGGCATTGACGTCGCTTTACGGCGAGCGGAGTTTCGGTCCATTCATGTCTATCGTCATGTTCGACCTCGACCACTTCAAGCGGACGAACGATGTCTACGGTCACCCGGTTGGGGATCAGGTCTTGTGCCGTTTTGCCGCCGTCATCAAGAAATATGCCCGGCCCGGCGTCGACGCTTTTCGCCTTGGCGGCGAGGAGTTCGCAGTCGTCATGTCGCGGATGACGGACGAAAAGGCCTACGATCTCGCCAGCAAGATCGGCGTGGCTTTCGGCGCCGAAATCGTCCCCACCCAGCTCGGCAAATTGCGCAGCACGGTCAGCGGCGGCATCGGCTTTGGCGAGGCAAGCGGCAGCAGCCTCGACAACGTGCTCACCGAGGCAGACGCGGCGCTCTATGCCGCCAAACGCGCCGGACGAAATTGCGTCATCAGCCGCAAGAGGATGGGCAAGGCCGAGCCGATCAAGCCGGCCTTGCGCTCAGCGTAAATTACTCCGCGGCCCCCAGATAGTCGGACAGCGGCGGGCACGAGCAGACCAGGTTGCGGTCGCCGGCGACATTGTCGATGCGTGACACCGGAGGCCAGTACTTGGCTGCCGTGTCGGCGTCGCCGGCCGGATAGGCCGCTTCCAGGCGCGAGTAGGGATGGTTCCACTGGCCGGCCAGCGCCTCGGCGGCGGTGTGCGGCGCGTTGACCAGCGGATTGTCGGCCAAAGGCCATTCGCCCCTGGCGACTTTTGCTGCCTCTGCCGATATCGCGATCATGGCCTCGCAGAAGCGGTCGATTTCCCGCTTGGGCTCGGACTCGGTCGGCTCCACCATCAGCGTGCCGGCGACCGGGAAGGACATGGTCGGCGCGTGAAAACCATAATCGATCAGCCGCTTGGCGACATCGTCGACACTGATGCCTGCACTCTCCTTGAGCACACGGGTGTCGAGGATGCATTCATGCGCGACGCGTCCCTGCCTGCCCTTGTAGAGCACCGGGAAATGCGCACCGAGCCGCGTTGCGATGTAGTTGGCGGAAAGGATCGCTGTTTCGGTCGCCTGCTTCAGGCCCGAGGCGCCCATCATGCGGATATACATCCAGGTGATCGGCAGGATCGAGGCGCTGCCGAAGGGGGCGGCGGAGACGGCGTGCGCCGAGCCTTCGGTGACATGGCCGGGCAAATACGGCTTCAAATGCGCCTTGACGCCGATCGGCCCGATGCCGGGTCCGCCGCCGCCATGCGGAATGCAGAAGGTCTTGTGCAGGTTCATATGGCAGACATCGGCGCCGATGTCGCCGGGACGGGCAAGCCCGACCAGCGCGTTGAGGTTGGCACCGTCGAAATAGACCTGGCCGCCATGCTCATGGATCAGCGCGCAGAGATCGCGTGCGCCTTCCTCGAACACGCCATGCGTCGAGGGATAGGTGAACATCAGCGCTGCGAGATTTTGCGCATGCTCAGTCGCCTTGGCCTTCATGTCGTCCATGTCGATGTTACCGTCTTCGGTGCAGCGCACGACGACGACGTTCATGCCAGCCATCGCCGCGCTCGCGGGATTGGTGCCATGCGCCGAGGAGGGGATCAGGCAGACGGTGCGGTGGTTGTCGCCGCGAGAGCGGTGATAGCCGCGGATGGCGAGCAGTCCGGCATATTCGCCCTGGCTGCCGGCATTGGGCTGCAATGTGACGGCGTCGAAGCCGGTGATCTCCGACAGCCAGCCCTCCAGCTCGCCGATCATGGCGCGGTAGCCTGCCGAGTGCGCGGCCGGGGCGAAAGGGTGCAGATTGGCAATGCTCGGCCAGCTCACCGGCATCATCTCGGCGGCGGCGTTGAGCTTCATGGTGCAGGATCCCAGCGGGATCATGGCGCGGTCGAGCGCCAGGTCCTTGTCGGCCAGCCGGCGCAGGAAGCGCATCATCTCGGTTTCCGACTTGTTTTCGTGGAAAACAGGCTGGGTCAGGAACTCCTTGCCGCGCGGCTTGCCGGGCACCGTGCTGTCGGCGGAGGCGCCAGCCTTGGCGCCGAACAGGGCCGCGATTGCGTCGAGATCGGCCTCGGTGGAGGTTTCGTCGAAGGCGATGCCGATGTGGTCGGCATCGACGGCACGCAGCAATCTGCCGCCCTTTTCAGCGGCGGCGGCGATCGAAGCTGCCTTGCCCTTCACCTCGGCCGTCACCGTGTCGAAGCGGCTTGAACCGAGCACGGAGATGTTTGCTGCTTTGAGCCCGGCGGCAAGACGATTGGCCAGCGTGTGGATGCGCCCGGCAATCGCCTGCAGCCCGGCGGGGCCGTGCCAGATGGCATAGGCGGTCGCCATATTGGCGAGCAGCGCCTGCGCGGTGCAGATGTTGGAGGTCGCCTTGTCGCGGCGGATATGCTGCTCACGCGTCTGCAAGGCAAGCCGGTATCCGGGCCGGCCCTTGCTGTCGGTGGACTGGCCGACCAGGCGGCCAGGCATCAGCCGCGTCAGCCTGTCGGAGACGGCGCAATAGGCCGCGTGCGGGCCGCCAAAGCCCATCGGCACGCCAAAGCGCTGCATCGGGCCGACTGCGATGTCGGCGCCAAGCTTGGCCGGCGCGTCGGTCAGCGTCAGGCCGAGCGGGTCGGCGATGAAGACGACGAGAGCGCCGGTCGCGTGTGCCTTGTCGATCGCTGCCTTGTGGTCGCCATAGACGCCAAATGTATCCGGCCAGGAGACAAGCAGGGCGGCGGTGTTGTCGTCGATCGTCTCGCCATCGATCTCGATGCCGAGCGGCTCGGCGCGGGTGCGCACCACGTCCAGCGTCTGCGGGTGCGGCGTGCCGGCAAGTGCTACCTTGGTGCGCTTGTCGCGGTGATGGCGCAGTGCAATGCCGACCGCCTCGGCCACGGCGGTTGCTTCATCCAGCAGCGACGCCGATGCCACCGGCAGGCCGGTCAGTTCGGTGACCAGGGTCTGGAAGTTGAACAGCATTTCCAGCCGGCCCTGGCTGATCTCGGCCTGATAGGGCGTGTAGGCCGTATACCAGGCCGGGTTCTCGAACAGATTGCGCTGGATAACCGGCGGCACATGGACGCCGTGATAACCGGCGCCGATGAAGCTCTTCAGCACCGTATTCCCGGCCATGACAGCCGAAAGCTCAGCCAGCGCTTCCGCCTCGCTCGCTGGTGCCGGCAGGGCAAGCGGCCGATCGAGCCGGATCGACTTCGGGACGGACTGGCTGATCAGCGTCTCGATCGAGGGCACGCCGATGGCGGCCAGCATGGCTCTGGTATCGTTGAGGCCGGGACCGATATGGCGGGCCGAGAAGGGGTAGGGTGCTGCGGTCATCTCAATAAGTCCTGATA
>NZ_RZRA01000062.1:0-10553 GCF_003998945.1 Mesorhizobium sp. M7A.F.Ca.CA.003.01.2.1
CAGGCTGCGGCCTTGGGGGCTGCCTTCTGGGGGGTCGCTGCTTTCGCCATCGTCTTTACCCTTTTTCGTCCTTTGTTTCTCACGCGGTCCGGTCGCGGGCAAAAAACCCGTGGACCGCGCCTAGAGCGCCTCGGCGCCCGAAATGATTTCGATCAGTTCCTTGGTGATCTGCGCCTGCCGCTGGCGGTTATAGGTGATCGACAACTTGTTGATCATCTCGCCGGCGTTGCGCGTCGCATTGTCCATGGCACTCATCTTGGCGCCCATCTCGCCGGCCGCGTTTTCGAGCAGTGCCCGGAAAACCTGCACCGAGATGTTGCGCGGAATGAGATCGGAGAGGATTTCGCCCGGCTCCGGTTCGTATTCATAGACAGCGTTGCCGCCATCCGTCACTTCCGCCTGAGCCGAAGCAACGCCCGCCGGAATGATCTGCTGCGCGGTCGGGATCTGGCTGATCACAGACTTGAACTGCGAATAGAACAGCGTGCAGATGTCGAAGCCGCCCTCGTTGAAGAGATGGATGACCTTCTTGGCTATGGCATCGGCATTGACGAAACCGAGTGTCTTGACCTCGCGCAGATCGACGCGATCGATGATCAGCGACGCGTAGTCGCGGCGCAGGATGTCGAAACCCTTCTTGCCGACGCAGATGATCTTGACCTGCTTGCCGTCGGCCAAAAGCTTGCGGATGTGGTCGCGGGCAAGACGGGCGATCTGCGAATTGAAGCCGCCGCACAGGCCGCGCTCGGCGGTGCAGACGACGAGCAGATGCACATCATCCTTGCCGGTGCCGGTCATCAGCGCCGGGGCATCGCCACCGCCGCCGATCGCCTGGGTGATGTTGGCCAGCACGGAACCCATGCGCTCCGAATAGGGGCGCGCCGCTTCCGCAGCCTCTTGCGCACGGCGCAGCTTCGCCGCGGCGACCATCTGCATCGCCTTGGTGATCTTCTGCGTCGCCTTGACCGAGGCGATACGGTTACGAAGGTCTTTTAATGAAGGCATGCTTCAAACCTGATCCCGTCTTGTCGCTTCGCTCAGGCGAAGGTCTTGGCGAAAGCGTCGATCTCGGCCTTCAGCTTGGCGCGCAGATCGTCCGACAGTGCCTTTTCCTTGCGGATGGCGTCGAGAACGTCCTTGCCGGCCGCACGCATGTGGCTGAGCAGGCCATGCTCGAACTTGCCGACCTGGTTGACCGGCAGCTTGTCGAGATAACCGTTGACGCCGGCGAAGATCACCGCGACCTGCTCTTCCGTCTTCAGCGGCGAGAACTGCGGCTGCTTCAGGAGTTCGGTCAGGCGCGATCCGCGGTTGAGCAGGCGCTGCGTGGCAGCGTCGAGATCCGAGCCGAACTGCGCGAAGGCCGCCATTTCGCGGTACTGCGCGAGCTCGCCCTTGATCGAGCCGGCAACCTGCTTCATCGCCTTGATCTGCGCGGCCGAGCCGACGCGCGACACCGATAGACCGACGTTCACCGCAGGACGGATGCCCTGGAAGAACAGGTTGGTTTCGAGGAAGATCTGGCCGTCGGTGATCGAGATCACGTTGGTCGGGATGTAGGCCGACACGTCGTTGGCCTGCGTCTCGATGATCGGCAGAGCGGTCAGCGACCCGCCGCCCAGATCGTCGTTGAGCTTGGCGGCGCGCTCGAGCAGGCGCGAGTGCAGGTAGAACACGTCGCCCGGATAGGCTTCGCGGCCCGGCGGGCGGCGCAGCAGCAGCGACATCTGGCGATAGGCGACGGCCTGCTTCGACAGATCGTCATAGCTGATCAGCGCGTGCATGCCGTTGTCGCGGAAATATTCACCCATGGTGCAGCCGGCGAACGGCGCCAGGAACTGCATCGGCGCCGGGTCGGAAGCGGTGGCGGCGATGATGATCGAGTATTCGAGCGCGCCGCGCTCTTCCAGCACCTTGACGAACTGCGCGACGGTCGAGCGCTTCTGGCCGACGGCGACGTAGACGCAGTAGAGCTTTTCCTTCTCGGGGCCGTTGTCGTGCACCGACTTCTGGTTGAGCATCGTGTCGAGGATGATGGCGGTCTTGCCGGTCTGGCGATCGCCGATGACCAGCTCGCGCTGGCCGCGGCCGACCGGGATCAGCGCATCGATGGCCTTGAGGCCGGTCGACATCGGCTCGTTCACCGATTTGCGCGGAATGATGCCGGGCGCCTTGACGTCGACGCGCTTGCGCTCGACTGCCTTGATCGGACCCTTGCCATCGATCGGATTGCCGAGCGCATCGACGACGCGGCCGAGCAGGCCTGGGCCGACGGGAACGTCGACGATGGCGCCGGTGCGCTTGACGATGTCGCCTTCCTTGATGTCGCGGTCGGCGCCGAAGATGACGACGCCGACATTGTCGGCTTCGAGGTTGAGCGCCATGCCGCGGATGCCGCCGGGGAATTCGACCATCTCGCCGGCCTGGACATTGTCGAGGCCGTAGACACGAGCGATACCGTCACCGACGGACAGCACCTGTCCAACTTCGGAGACCTCGGCCTCCTTGCCGAAATTCTTGATCTGGTCTTTCAGAATTGCGGAAATTTCCGCGGCGCGGATGTCCATCAGCCGACCTCTTTCAGTGCAAGCTTGAGCGAATTGAGTTTGGTTTTGAGCGACGTATCGATCTGGCGCGAGCCCATCTTGACCACCAGCCCGCCGAGCAGCGACGGATCGACGGTGACGGAGATAGCCACGTCCTTGCCGGCAACGCTCTTCAGCGCCGCCTTGAGTTCGGTCTGCTGGACAGCCGTCAGCGCGTGAGCCGACGTCACTTCAGCAGCGGTCTCGCCACGGTGTTCGGCTGATATCTGGCGGAACGCCCTGATCATGCCGGGAATGGCGAACAGCCGGCGGTTGCGGGCGACGACGCGCAGGAAATTTCCGGTGAGGCCGGTGATCCCGGCCTTGTCGGCGATCGCCGCGATGGCCTTCGCCTGGTCCTCGCTGGAGAACACCGGGCTGTTGATCAGCCGGGTGAGATCAGCGCTGCCCGCGAGCATGATTTCGAAACTGTTGAGGTCGGCTTCGACCTTGGCCACGGAATTTGCCTGCAGGGCGAGTTCGAACAGCGAACCCGCATAGCGTTCTGCGACACCTGAGATTGGCGATGACGATTGAGCCACGGACCGTCTTTTCTCTTGTCTGACAGGCCGTAGATTGTTGGCGCGAGCAAAAACTCTGGCTAAATCTTTGACCTTACTGCATTTTTTCGAGCACGGAGGCGCGGCTTCCGCTATCCCCGGCCGAAAGTCGATTGCCGTCTAGCACAGGCATTTTAAGACCGCAATGCGTCGTTCCGCATGGTTTTCAGGCACTATTGTCGCATCCGGCGAAAGTCGCCCGTCTTCGATCGCGGAATACCCAATGATTCAGGGCAGAAAGCCGAAGGCGAAGGCGAGCGGCAACGCCGCCAGGACCAATTCCAGCACAATGGAAACCCAATTGAAAGGCGTGTTGGCGCCATCAGACATCATCGACAGCAGCCGGCCGAAGGCAGTGAACAGCCAGGAGAAGCCAAGCGCCATGTAGATCAGCGGCTGCGCCAGCAGGATACAGCACAGGCCGACACCCAGATAAAAGCCCGACATCCTGCCGCGCCCCTCGGCGATCGCCGCAGCCTTCTCTGGCTTGACCTGCAGGCGCAGGGCACGAAAGGCGAGACCCGGCGCCAGGAAGAACAAAAGCCCGAGCAGCACCGTGAAGACGGCGCTCGACCAAGCCAGCCATTCGCCCTGGCTCGTCGGCCATGGAAGCGCAAAATCCATCTTGTCCCCTCGAGATGCCTGTTTTGAAATTCCGGGCATTCTAACGGAGGAAAGCCCCCGCGCCAGATGGGTCCAGGTACTTTAGGCAGCGCGCATCAACCGAGCGCGAATTCCACAGCCGCCTCGACATGGATGCGCGTCGTGTCGAAGACCGGGATGTCGAAATCCTGCTGGCCGATGAGCATGGTGATCTCGGTGCAGCCCATGATGACGCTGTCGGCCGCCTCTTCGCGGCGCAGGCGTTCGGTCTCGGCGATATAGGCCGCCTTTGAAGTCTCCTTGACCATGCCCTGGCACAACTCGTCGTAGATGACGCGATGGACCATGTCGCGCCCGGCCGCATCCGGCACCACGGGGTCCAAGCCAAATCTGTCAGCGAGCCGGCCCTTGTAGAAATCCTGCTCCATGGTGAAGCGCGTCGCCAGCAGCGCCGGACGCTGCATTCCGGCACGCTTGACCGCCACTGCGGTGGCATCGGCGATGTGGATCAGCGGGATCGACACCGACGCCTGCACCTGATCGGCCAGTTTGTGCATGGTGTTGGTGCACAAAAGCAGACCTTCCGCGCCGCCGGCCTCAAGCTTGCGCGCCGCTTCTACGAGGAGCACGCCGGCACCGTCCCAGTCGCCGTGATGCTGCCGCTCGGCGATTTCGGCAAAGTCGAACGACCACAGAAGCAGTTTCGCGGAATGCAGCCCACCCAGCCGTTCGCGCACGATCTCGTTGAGCAGGCGATAGTAGATGGCGGTCGATTCCCAGCTCATGCCGCCGAGCAGGCCAAGGGTCTTCATATGAGTTTCCACATCTCGCTGGCTTGCGGGCAACCTATCGCTGAAAGCGCAACCTTACAAAAAACTCTGCGGGTCGACGTCGACCTGCACCCGGACCGAGCCGCGTTGCTTCGGCCCGTTGGCCAGCATGGCCCTGATAAAACCTTGCATGTCGGCGCGCCGTTCGCCCTGGATCAGCAGGCGGAAGCGGTGGCGGCCGCCGAGCAGGGACAGCGGCGCCTCGGCTGGACCCAGCACGAACAGATCTGACGCCTCGGGTGCTGCGCGGCGCAGGCCGCGTGCATGGCCCTCGGCTTCCGCTCGCGTCACCGCGCTGACGATGACGCCGGCGAGCCGGCCGAAGGGCGGCAGGGCGGCCCGTTCGCGCTCGGCAATCTCGCGCTCGTAAAAAGCCTCGGCGTCGCCGGAGACGATCGCCCGCATCACCGGATGGTCGGGCTGGAAGGTCTGCAGCAGTCCAAGGCTCTTCTTGCCGGTGCGGCCGGCGCGGCCTGTCACCTGGCTGAGCAACTGGAATGTGCGTTCGGCGGCGCGTGGATCGCCGTTGGCAAGGCCGAGATCGGCATCGACGACGCCGACCAGGGTCATATTAGGGAAATTGTGGCCCTTGGCGACGAGCTGCGTGCCGATGACGATATCGGCCTCGCCGTCGGCGATCGCCTCCAGCTCCAGCCGCAGCCGCCGCACGCCGCCCATCAGGTCTGACGACAAGACGATGGTGCGCGCGTCGGGGAAATGCGTCACGACCTCTTCGGCGATGCGCTCGACACCCGGTCCGCAGGCGACCAGATGATCGAGCGTGCCGCATTCCGGGCAGGCTTCGGGGCGGCGCTCATTGTGCCCGCAATGATGGCAGACCAGTTGCCCGCGAAACCGGTGCTCGACCAGCCAGGCCGAGCAGACCGGGCAGCCGAAACGATGGCCGCAGACCCGGCACAGGGTCAGCGGCGCATAGCCGCGCCGGTTGAGGAACAGCAGCGACTGCTCCTTCCTCTCCAGCGTCTGGCGCATCTGGTCGAGCAGCACCGGCGACAGGAAACCGCCACGCGCCGGCGGCGCACGCCGCATGTCGACCGCCTTCAGATGCGGAAGCGCCGCCTCGGCGAAGCGAGCGGAAAGCACCGCCCTGTTATATTTACCTTGGCTGGCATTGACCCGGCTTTCGACCGACGGCGTCGCCGACGCCAGCACCACGGGGAAGCTGCCGATATGGCCGCGCACCACCGCCATGTCGCGCGCATTGTAGAAGACGCGGTCCTCCTGCTTGTAGGCAGGGTCGTGCTCCTCGTCGACGACGATAAGGCCGAGCTCCTTGAACGGCAGGAACAGCGCCGAGCGCGCGCCGGCGACGACCCGCACGCCGCCCTCCGCCACTTGCCGCCAAACCCGCTCGCGCATCCGCGGCGGCAGGTCGGAATGCCATTCGCCCGGCTTGGCGCCGAAGCGCTGCTGGAAGCGCTCGAGAAAGGCATGCGTCAGCGCGATTTCCGGCAGCAGGATCAGCACCTGCCTGCCCTGGTCGAGCGCAGCCGCCACAGCCTCGAAATAGACCTCGGTCTTACCGGATCCGGTGACGCCGTCGAGCAGCGCGACGTTGAACACGCCGGCTGCGACATTGGCGCGCAGCATCTGCGCCGCGGCGCCCTGGTCCGGCATCAGTTCCGGAATAGCGTAGCCGGGATCGGGCGCGGCCACCACCGGGCGCGGCGGGATCATCACGGTCTCGAACACGCCTTGCGCCCTCAGGCCGTCGATCACCGTCGAGGACACGCCGGCGGCGTGAGCGAGGCCGGAGCGCGTCCAGGCAAGGCCGCCTTCGGCCGTCTCCAGCACGCGCTGCCTGGCGCCCGTCATCCGGTCAGGTGCGAGAAGCGTGCGCTGCAACCCCTCGATCCACGGTTCGGGGTCGAAAGCCTCCGGCGCCCTGAGCAGCATGCGCGCCACCATGCCGGGCGGCGATAGCGTGTACTGCGCCACCCAGTCGACGAAACGGCGCATCGCGCGGTCGATCGGCGGGCAGTCGAAGACCTGTTCGATAGGACGCAGCTTTTTCGCGTCGACCTTCTCGACCGCGCCATCCCAGACGATGCCGGCGACCTGGCGCGGCCCGAGCGGCACACGCACGATCGAGCCCGGCACCACGCGCATGCCGGCCGGCACGGCGTAGGTGTAGGGGCGTTCGGCGGGCATCGGCACCAGCACCGGTGCGGCTGCGACAAAGGGCGAATCTTCGATCATGAGGCGTGACCTTGCCCTGACTTTGGTCTAGATCAAAGGCCGACCCCAAATGTGCATGACATGCACATGAAAATCTTCAGGAGACCCGCCATGAAATTTTTTGTCGACACCGCCGACGTCAAGGATATCCGTGAGCTGAACGATCTGGGGCTGCTCGACGGCGTCACCACCAATCCGTCGCTGATCCTCAAATCCGGCGGCAAGATCGCCGAGGTCACCAAACAGATTTGCGACATCGTCAAGGGTCCGGTTTCGGCTGAAGTCACCGCCACCGAATATTCCGAGATGATGCAGCAGGCCAAGGTTCTGGCCAAGATCGCCGACAATGTCTGCATCAAAGTGCCGCTGACGCTGGACGGTCTCAAGGCTTGCAAGACGATCCGCACCGAGATGAACCGCCTGGTCAACGTCACCCTGTGCTTTTCGGCCAACCAGGCGCTGCTGGCGGCCAAGGCCGGCGCCTCGTTCATCTCGCCCTTCGTCGGCCGCATCGACGACATCGGCATCGACGGCATGGAGCTGATCCAGGAAATCCGGCAGATCTATGATAATTACGATTTCCAGACCGAGATCCTCGTCGCCTCGGTGCGCACCGTGAACCACGTCAAGCAGGCGGCACTCATCGGCGCCGATGTCGTGACCGCGCCGCCGGCGACCCTGAAGGCCCTGGTCAACCATCCGCTGACCGACAAGGGCCTCGCCGCCTTCCTCGCCGACTGGGCCAAGACCGGCCAATCGATTGGCTGAGATGGCGATCGGCTGAAGCCAATGCGCTTGCAGTGAAAAAAGACCGGGCAACCGGTCTTTTTTATGTGCTGCGGGTGGGGTGACTTTCCATGTCTTTGTTTTTGGGTGCCTTGCACTAGCTCTTTTGGCTTTACTGCATCGCAGCATTGCATCCAGCTGAAATCGAGAGCGACAAGTTCAAAACAGGATATTTGATCGAGTTCACCAGATCGACACGCTGCTGAAGCATACCCTGGATATCACGCTAGAGAGATGCCCTTCGACGAACTTAAAAAACGATGACTTGGTCGAACCCTTTGTAAAGGTGCTGGCTGTAGCTTCGATGTTTTAGCTACTGGGTCGAACATGAGCCTTCTAATCTCAATCGCCTTTTCTGTTCTTGCATCAATAGGACTCGCTTTCGCAAAGGCATTTTCAATCTACGGCCTCATTCGGGACAAACGTTATTCGTGGGTGAGTTTCATAGTGATTTCGGTCGTGTGGCTTGGCGCAACGGTGCTGAGTGCCAACCGGACGTGTGGTCAATGGGGGTGTAGCTGGGGCCTTCACTTCGGTTGGATTCTTGCCCTGTTGCCTCAAGGCTTCGTGACGAATGTTGCGTTAGGTGAGAAGCTATTTGTGATTGCGTTGCTTACATATTTGGGACTGTGCATCTATTTCTTCGGGCATGTCATTGGCTGGTTATCCTATGTGGTCGTCAGCATTGGAAAGGCCGTCACTAACCGCTAGTGTAGATGCTTAAGGTTTAGGCTGGGATAGGTGATGGAATTCACGAGCTTGACCCGCAGCTGAAGCATCCCCTGAAGCATGATCCCATAACGGCCGGGGTCGCTCAGTCCGCGCCGTCATCCTCAGGCACGGTCGCCGGCTGGCGCCGGCCCATGATGATTTCGCGTTTGCCAACATGGTTGGGTGCGCCGACCAATCCTTCCTTTTCCATACGCTCGACCAGGGATGCGGCGCGGTTGTAGCCGATGCCGAGGCGGCGCTGGATGTAGGAGGTCGAACACTTCTTGTCGCGCACCACCACCTTGACCGCCTCGTCGTAGATCGCATCGCTGTCTTCGGCTGCAACCGATCCCTTGTCGAAGACCGCGCCCTGGTCCTCGTCGATTTCTTCCTCATCCTCGTCGGCGGTCACGGTTTCCAGATATTCAGGCCGGCCCTGCGCCTTGAGATGCGCCACGACGTGCTCTACCTCCGCGTCGGAGACAAACGGCCCATGCACGCGCGAAATGCGCCCGCCACCCATCATGTGCAGCATGTCGCCCTGGCCGAGCAGCTGCTCGGCGCCCTGCTCGCCCAGGATGGTGCGGCTGTCGATCTTCGACGTCACCTGGAAGGAAATCCGGGTCGGGAAATTGGCCTTGATCGTGCCCGTGATGACGTCGACCGAGGGACGCTGCGTTGCCATGATCAGGTGGATGCCGGCAGCACGCGCCATCTGCGCCAAACGCTGGATGGCGCCTTCGATCTCCTTGCCGGCGACCATCATCAGGTCGGCCATCTCGTCGACGATGACGACGATGTAGGGCATCGGCGCCAGGTCTACTTCCTGCTGTTCGAAAAGCGGTTCGCCGGTGCCCTTTTCGAAGCCGGTCTGCACCGTCATGACGACGGTTTCGCCCTTGTCGCGGGCTTGGGCGGCGCGCTCGTTGTAGCCGTCGATGTTGCGCACACCGAGCCGCGCCATCTTGCGATACCGGTCCTCCATTTCGCGCACCGCCCATTTGAGCGCCGTGACGGCTTTCTTGGGATCCGTGACGACGGGCGTCAGAAGATGCGGGATGCCGTCATAGACAGAGAGTTCGAGCATTTTGGGATCGACCATGATCAGCCGGCATTCTTCCGGCTTCAGCCGATAGAGCAACGACAGGATCATGGTGTTGATGGCGACCGACTTGCCGGAGCCGGTGGTTCCGGCCACGAGCAGATGCGGCATCTTCGCCAGCTCGGCGATGACCGGCTCACCCCCGATCGTCTTGCCGAGACACAGCGCCAGCTTGCAGCTTGTCTTGCGGAAGCCCTCGGATTCGATCAGTTCCCGGAAATAGACGGTTTCGCGCATCTCGTTCGGAAGCTCGATGCCGATGACGTTGCGGCCGGGCACGACGGCGACGCGCGCCGAAATCGCCGACATGGAGCGGGCGATATCGTCGGCAAGCCCGATGACGCGAGAAGATTTGACGCCCGGCGCCGGCTCGAATTCATAGAGCGTGACGACCGGGCCGGGACGAACATGAATGATCTCGCCACGCACGCCGAAGTCTTCGAGCACGCTTTCCAGCAGATCCGCGTTCTGCTCGAGCCGCTCCTGCGACATGTAGAAGCCTTGTCCCTCCGGTGGCTGCTGCAACAGCTCTTCCGAGGGAAGCTCATAGGGATCGCCCGCGGTTGACAGCACGACCTTTCCAGCCCCAGGCAAGCGTGCAGAGCGGGCGCCAACGGCCTTGGCAGGGACGTTCGCACTTGGCGCGGCCGGCGCGGAAACGGCGACGCTTTTGGCGGCTGGAATTGCGACAGGCTGGACCGGCGACGGCGCATTGCTCGCCGGCACGTCAGGTTGGGCGACGGCCTGGTTCGAATTGGCCGGCCAAACATCCGGCAACGGCTTCAAGGCCTGGCCCGGCAGGCAGTCGATGACACGAAACAAGGCGGTGGCATCGGTCCCTGTCGTCGGACGGATGTCGATCGGCATAGTGGTGACTGGCGCTGCGGCGAGCGGCGCAGGCGACGCTGAACCGGTTTGCCGGGCCGGCGGCGAAACGTCGACCAGATAGGGTGCCATAGCCTCGAAGAAGGCATGATCCGAAAGATAGGGCCAGCGCAGCCTTTCGGTTTTGATCGGGGCGCCCGGAGCAACGGACGCACGCGCGGATGCCCGTCTCGTTGCGACCGTCCTCGGCGGCACCGGCGCAACGGCTGGCACCCTCTCCCTGGCGCGCACGGACGGGACAAAAGCAGCAGCCGGCGGCAGTGGCCCTTGCGTGGCGTGCCCGGTCTGCGGC
>NZ_RZRA01000630.1:0-3418 GCF_003998945.1 Mesorhizobium sp. M7A.F.Ca.CA.003.01.2.1
GACCTCATCCTGCTCGACGAACCCTTCAACGCCGTCGACGCCAAGACGGTCGGCGACCTCATTGCGCTGATCAAGCACTGGCATGGCGAGGAACGCACCATCATGGTCGTCGTCCACGATCTGGATCTGGTGCGGCAGAATTTCCCCGAAACGCTGCTTCTGGCCCGCCAGCCGATCGCCTGGGGCGAAACCCGGGAAACGCTGAAGCCTGAAAATCTGTTGCGCGCCCGCCGTTTTCACGAGGCCTGGGAAGAAAATGCACCCTGGTGCGAGCCGGGCGAGGACGCTCATGGTCACGATCACCATGGCCACGATCACGATCACCAACATGGCGTCGGACCGAGGGCTGCTTGATGGACATGCTTTACGGCCTAGTCATCGCGCCCTTCGCCGATTTCGCCTTCATGCAGCGGGCGTTGATCGGCTCGCTGATGCTGTCGCTCGGCGCCTGCCCGATCGGCGTCTTCCTTATGCTGCGGCGCATGAGCCTGTCGGGCGACGCCATGGCGCACGCAATCCTGCCCGGTGCAGCCGCCGGCTTCCTGTTCTATGGGCTGGAAATCCTGCCGATGACCATCGGCGGCCTGATCGCCGGCGTCATCGTCGCGCTCGGCGCCGGCGCCGTCTCGCGTTTCACCATCCAGCGCGAAGACGCCTCGATGGCGGCTTTCTACCTGATTTCGCTCGCCATCGGCGTGCTGATGGTGTCGATCCGCGGTTCCAGCGTCGATCTCATGCATGTGCTGTTCGGCACCGTGCTGGCGCTCAATGACGAGGCCCTGACGCTGATCGGCGGCATCGTCGCGGTGACGCTGGTCAGCCTCGCCATCTTCTGGCGGGCGCTGGTCGCCGAATGCCTCGACCCGCTGTTCCTGCGCTCGGTCAGCCGGCTCGGCAGCCCGGTGCATTTCATCTTCCTCGGCCTTGTCGTACTCAACCTCGTCGGCGGCTTCCAGGCGCTCGGCACGCTTCTATCGGTTGGGCTGATGATGCTGCCGGCCGCGGCCGCCCGCTTCTGGACGGTTCGCGTCGAGCCGATGTGCGTGCTGGCCGTACTGATCGGCTTCGCATCCTGCGTCGCCGGGCTGCTTTTGTCCTATCACGCCTCGCTGCCATCCGGCCCGGCCATCATCCTGTCGGCCGGCGTCGTCTATTTCGCCTCGATCCTGTTTGGCACGCGCGGCATCCTGCGCGCGCGCATCATCCATCACCGTCACAGAACGGCCTGATCCCCGCCCCTAGAAGGAGACCCCTCTATGCTGAAATCCATCCATGCCGCCCTGGCGATGAGCGTTATAACATTAACCGCCTTTGGCGCATCGTCGGCCTTCGCGGCCCCGCTGAAAGTGGTCGCCAGCTTCACCGTCATTGCCGATTTCGCCAAAAATGTCGGCGGCGACCGCATCGATGTCACCACCATCGTCGGGCCGGATGGCGATGCCCATGTCTACGAGCCGAGCCCGGCCGATGCGGTGGCCATGGCCAAGGCCGACATCGTGCTGGTCAACGGCCTGCATTTCGAAGGTTTTCTGCAGCGGCTGGTCGATGCCAGTGCCACCAAGGCCTCGATCATCACCTTGACCAAGGGCGTGACGCCGATCGATTTCAAGCCTGAATTCGCCGATGCCGACGCGGCCGAAGGTGCCGGCACCGGCGGCGGCAAGACGGTCACCGATCCCCACGCATTCCAGTCGATTGCCAACGCCAGGATCTATGTGAAGAACATCGCCGAGGCTTTCTGCGCGGCCGATTCGGAAGGCTGCGTCAGCTATCAGACCAATGCCGCCGCCTACACCAAGAAGCTTGATGCGGTCGAAGGTGAAGTGAAAGCGGCAATTGCCTCGATCCCAGAGAGCAAGCGCGTCGTCATCACCTCGCACGACGCCTTCGGCTATTTCGAACATGCATACGGCCTGACCTTCCTCGCCCCGCAAGGGGTCTCGACCGACTCCGAACCATCCGCCGCAGACGTTGCCAAGCTGGTCAATCAGGTGAAGCAGGACAAGGCGGCTGCGATCTTCGTCGAGAACATCACCAACCCGCGCCTGATCGAGCAAATCGCCAGCGAAACCGGCATCAAAGTCGGCGGCACGCTCTATTCGGACGCGCTGTCGCAGCCCGACGGCCCGGCCGCGACCTATATCGACATGATGCACAACAACATCCGTCAGATCAAAGGCGCTATTCTCGGCAGCTGAGTTTGAAGGATTGTCCAGCCGGGCCGCATCGGCCCGGTTGGATTTTCTGGCACGCAATGGCTATTTGGCAGAGAAATCCTTCGGCACGGATTGCCGCCCATGTCGGGGAGTGGCAAGACTGCCACCTGACCAGTTTGCGAGGATGCTGCCATGGAATACCGCGAAATCAGCGAGGACTATTCGGTCTCGGGCCAGATCCAGCCCGAAGACGTCGCCGCCATCAGGGAAGCTGGCTTCAAGAGTGTGATCTGCAACCGGCCCGATGACGAACAGCCGGGCCAGCCTTCTGCCGACACCGTCGGGGCAGCGGTCGAAGCCGCAGGCCTCGCCTTCCGCTACATTCCGGTGATCAGCGGCCAGATCACGGCCGAGAATGTCGAGGATCAGGCCGAAGCGCTCGAGGAACTCGACGGCCCGGTCTTCGCCTATTGCCGTTCCGGCGCCCGCTGCACCAATCTCTATGGACTGATCCAGCAGTCGAAGGGTTGAACGGCCCTTCCGTCATTAGGCTGGCGATCCTTCACACCCCCTCTGGCCTGCCGACGTATCAATGATATCCGCTCAGATTAAATCGGCAGCGCGCCGGTTTCCTTCAGCGTCTCCAGCACGATCGCCGTTTTCACATGCTGCACGGATTCGTGCGGCAGTAGCACGCCGTTGACGAATTCCGACAATGATTTGAGATCCGGCGTCACCACTTTCAGGATGTAGTCCATCTCGCCGGTCAGCGCGTGCGCTTCCTGCACTTCGGGCAGCCGCGCCACCAGTTCGCCGAAGCGCCTTGCATTGTCGCGATTGTGGGTGGCGAGCGTGACCGAAATGACGTTGACCAGGGAAAAACCGAGCTTGTCGCGGTCGAGAACGGCGCGATAGCCCCTGATGAAGCCGTCCTCCTCCAGCCGCTGACGGCGGCGCGAGCATTGCGACGCCGACAGGTTCACCCGCTCCGAAAGATCGTTGTTGGTCAGCCGCGCATCACCCTGCAACAGTGCCATTATCTTGCGGTCGAACTGGTCAATGCGCGCCTCATCCATGGCTTTCCCTTACATCATGCACGCTTCACGCATGACATCATCATTTCAAGCGTTTGAATGCAAGCACCGTGCGCCTCCTCCGCGTTATCATCGTGTCAAATCGCCTTTTCAGGCCAGGCCAGCTTTCGGAGGAATATTATGGGTCCCTTCCCGCACGACGCCCCGCCCGCCAGGATCAGCAAGGAC
>NZ_RZRA01000631.1:0-3414 GCF_003998945.1 Mesorhizobium sp. M7A.F.Ca.CA.003.01.2.1
GCTTCAGCTCGGCGCGGATACGCTCCAGCCGGTATTTTCGCATCGCCGCCAGGTCGGGCGCGGCAATGCCTGCCGCCGCCCACTCAGCCTCGGCCTGCGGGCCATAGCCCAGCACATGCTGGTTGAGCGAACCCGCCTTCTGACGGGAGGCGTCGCGCAAAGCTTCGATCGAGCCCGGCTCGAACGGCATGATCTTGCGGTGGCGGCCAAAGCTGCCCTTCGGCCCCGCGCTGTCCATCGTCGAACCTCAGGTCCGCATCTTCTCGCCGCTCGGATCGAAGGGCGCTTCGACATTGATGCGGGCCGGGCGCCGTTGACCGAGGATCTCGATCTCGAACAGCCCGGCACTTTCGTCCTCGGCAAGCGCTGCGGGGATATAGCCCTGCGCCATCGACTTCTGCACATAATGCGCATAGCCGCCCGACGTGACCCAGCCGACCACGCGCCAGTCGCCGTCGACGATGCCGCGCACGGCGGATGCGCCTTCGGCAGCCTTGGAGCCACGTATTTCCTTGCCGCCCTTGTCGAAGCGCGGCGCGCCATAGCCATGCGGCTTTTCCACCGTGCCGTAGTCCTTGCTGACCTTGGCCCAGATCGGCTCGTCACCCATGACATCGGCGTCGGTGGCATCGACGATGAAGGAGACGCGGCGCAGCTTTGGCCCCTCGGCCTGTTCCTTGGCGGCGGCCTCGCGGCCGATGAAGTCATTCTTCTCGAGCTTGATGAAGCGGTCCATCGCGCCTTCGAACGGTCCATAGATCGGCCGCAACTCGCGGAACCAGGTCGGAAAGTTCTTTTCGAGGCGCATGGAGAGCAGAGCGCGCATGCCGAAATCGACAAGGCCGAATTCCTCGCCGGCGTCCTTGATCGCTTTGTAAACCAGGCGTTCGTAGGCCGGCGCCATCCAGATTTCATAGCCGAGGTCGCCGGTGTAGGTGATGCGGTTGACCATGCAAGGCGCCCCGCCAACAGCCATCTCGCGGAAATCCATGAAACGGAAGGCTTTTGTCGAGACGTCGACATCGACCAGTTTCTGCAGCAGGTCCCGTGATTTCGGCCCGGCGATCGACAGGCCGACCAGCGTCTGGTCGAAGCGGTGGATGCGCACCGTTCCGTCCTTCGGCAGGTGCTTCTCGAACCAGCGCATGTGGTATTTCTGCGCCGCCGAAGAGCCCCAGATCATGAAGCGGTCTTCTGCCGCCTTGGCGATGGTGAAGTCGCCGATCAGCTTGCCGAACTCGTTGAGCATCGGCGTCAGCACGATGCGGCGGGTCTTCGGCATGCGGTTGGTCATCAGCCGGTTGAGGAAATCCTCGGCCGCGGGTCCCGAGACTTCGTATTTGGCAAAATTGGCGATCTCGGTGACGCCGACGCGCTCACGCGTGGCGCGCACTTCCTCGCCGATCGGCCCAAAATCGTTGGAGCGATGGAAGGAGACGATATCCCTGGGTTCCTTGCCTTCAGGTGCGAACCAGAGCGGGGTTTCGAGGCCCCAGCTGTCGCCCATGACCGCGTTGTTGGCCAGCATCGTGTCGTAGAGCGGCGTCGTCTGCGCCGGACGTGCCGCCGGCAGTTCCTCATTGGGGAAGCGGATGGAGAAGCGGCGCGAATAGTTTTCCCGCACCTTGGCGTTGGTGTAGCGCAGGCCGGCCCATTCACCGAAGCGTGTAACATCCATGCCCCAGACATCGAAGCCAGGATCGCCATGCACCATCCAGTTCGACAGTGCCAGACCGACGCCGCCGCCTTGGCTGAAGCCGGCCATCACGGCGCAGGCGCACCAGAAATTGGTCAGGCCCTGCACCGGGCCGACCAGCGGGTTGCCGTCCAGCGCGAAGGTGAAGGGGCCGTTGATGATCTGCTTGATGCCGGCCTTTTCGATGCCGGGGAAATGCTTGAAGCCGATTTCCAGCGACGGCGCGATGCGGTCGAGGTCCGGCGGCAGCAATTCGTGGCCGAAATCCCATGGCGTGTTGACCGGCGACCACGGCTTGCAGGCCTTCTCGTAGGTGCCGAGCAGGATGCCGTTGCGCTCCTGGCGGGTGTAGATCTCGCCCTTGAAGTCGAGCACGCCGATCATTTCGCGGCCGGTCGATTTGTTGAATTCCTCGACCTCCGGCATCGGCTCGGTGAGCAGATACATATGTTCCATGGCCAGAACCGGCAGTTCGACGCCGACCATGCGGCCGATCTCGCGCGCCCACAGGCCGCCGCAATTGACGACATGCTCGGCCTTCACCGTGCCCTGTTCGGTGACGACATTCCAGGTGCCGTCGACCTCCTGCGTCAATTCCACGACGCGGTTGCGCAGCACGATCTCGGCGCCGAGTTTTTTCGCCGCCTTTGAATAGGCGATGGTGGTGCCGGACGGGTCGAGATGGCCTTCGACCGGATCCCACATGGCGCCGACGAAATTGGTCTCGTCCATCAGCGGGAACATCGCCTTGGCTTCGGAAGGGGTGATCAGCTCTGTGTCCATGCCGAGATAGCGGCCCTTGGCGTGGGCAAGGCGCAGGAAGTCCATGCGCTCGGGCGTATCGGCCATCATCACGCCGCCGGTCAAATGCAGCGAGCAGGACTGGCCGGATATCTCCTCGATCTCCTTGTAGAGCTGCACCGTATAGGCCTGCAGCTTGGCGACGTTGGGGTCGCCGTTCAGCGTGTGGAAGCCGCCCGCCGCGTGCCAGGACGAGCCGGATGTGAGTTCAGAGCGCTCGATCAGCATGATGTCGGTCCAGCCGGCTTTGGCCAGGTGGTAGAGAACCGAGCAGCCGACGACGCCGCCGCCGATGACAACCGCTTTTACGTGTGATTTCATCTGGATAGGTCCGTGTTTGAAGAGATTGAATCGGGTGAGCGGGGTGTGAAAACAAAGCGGAGATCGGATGCGGCCGTGTTCTCGGCCAGGCTGCCATCAAGCGCGGCGAGGATGGTTTCACAGGCCGGAGTACGATGTTTCAGGACGTCATGGTTCCAAACACGCAGGATCGAATAGCCCTGGGCACGCATGAAATCGTCGCGGCGGCGGTCATATGAGCTGCCGGCGTGTTGGTGTCCGTCGACTTCCACGACAAGCCAATTTTTGCGGCAAGCGAAGTCCGCGTAGTATGGTCCGATAGAGAACTGTCGCGTGAACTTGTAGCCGCCAAGCTTGCGGGCCTTTAACTCAAGCCAAAGCAGCGCTTCGGCCTGGTTGTCACCTTGCCTGAGTTTTCTGGCTCGCTGGGTAGTGCCCGTTTTGCGACGGCTACGGGTTTCATGAGCGCCTTCCCCCACTCCGTCGCCGCTTCGCGACGCCACCTCTCCCCCCTCCGGAGGGAGAGGAAGGGTGCCAGCGTGCATAAGCTCGCGCCTTTCCTCTCCCCCGTCGATCGGGGGAGAGGTGTCGAGCGCAGCTCGACGGAGTGGGGGTCG
>NZ_RZRA01000632.1:0-3411 GCF_003998945.1 Mesorhizobium sp. M7A.F.Ca.CA.003.01.2.1
GGCCTGATATGAGCCGATGATGCCCATGATGTCGGATTCCTTCATGATCAGAAGGTCTTCGCCATTGAGCTTGACTTCCGTGCCCGACCACTTGCTGAACAGGATGCGGTCGCCGGCCTTGACGTCCAGCGGGACCAGCTTGCCAGCTTCGTCACGAGCGCCGAAGCCGACAGCGATGATCTCGCCTTCCTGCGGCTTTTCCTTTGCCGTGTCGGGGATGATGATCCCGCCAGCGGTCTTGGATTCGGATTCGACCCGGCGAACGACCACGCGGTCATGCAGCGGGCGGAACTTCGACTTTGCCATTTTCGGATTTTTCCCTGGTGCGCTGTTGAGGGGTTTTTGTTAGCACTCGCGATGGACGAGTGCTAACGCGATAGTGAGGTAGGCTGTAAGCGGGCACTCGTCAAGACGGACGAGGGCAGGCGAGGAGCTCTGGCCCCCTCCCCGGTGGAACCCAACGCATACGCGGCATCCGCGTTGATGGCTGCGAGCCCCACATTTCCATTGAATTCGGCGTCATGACGCCAACTTGCTCGCGCCGCTTCCAAGTCGTCAGTCGTGCTGCCGTCAGCACGAACATAGGGCTGCGCTTCACTTCCCGTCGAAGCCGCGGCAAGCAGCGTCGCCGTCAGCACGCTCCTTTGCAGATGCTTGCCAAAGGTGGACAGTGAGCGCACCTGCGCCGGGCTGTTGGTGCGAACGTAAGACGTCATTGACAACTCCTTTTTGCAAGTCGAGCCCCTTCTCCACCTTCGGCCGCCGTCGACGCGAAGAAGTCCGCATCGCGTTGAAGACGAGCTGCGAAAAAGAGAAAGATGTGTTTGATGGCTGCGGCCCCAACGGTGCCTTCAGATTTGAGATCACTTCCGCCGCGAGCGGCTGAAGCTCCTCGCAACGTCAAATCGAATCTGCTGCCAAGCCTCCAGGAAAGGAGAGCATTGCTCATCTCGCGCTTGTGCATGCAGTCAACCTTCGATCCGTGTTGCCACATCAAGAGCAAATGCCGTGCCAAAGCTCACTGGGAAGTGAACGCATGGCTCTCCCTGAAAACCTCACAAATCCAGCATGGTCAATTGTGCGGAACCCGACATGCGTCTTCTGCCACTGTCAGCTTTCGGACAGGCATGACGCGTTTCGCGCCGACCACCGGTCGATCGGTTTTGGGGCCGGTCTGTTCGCCTCATAAGAGCGCGTTACATTGCGTAGCGGTTTCCCGAGCGCCGCCACATGACACTGGACCTGCAGGTAGCACCGGCTTCTCATCCAGCCTTACTTTGGCCCCCTCGCGTATCAAATTCCCGCTGGCGAGCCCTGCTTTCATAGATCGCACCATGCCGGATGTCTGCTCTGGCGCCCGACCCGCTGGCACGATCTCGATCCGGCATAAGGGCGCAGCATCTTTGCAGGCCGTTTCATCCCGGCGTCCTGCTTGGCTGACAGACCGCACTTGGCGAGCGGTCTCCATGCTCTCTCCAAGGACCATCCCTGCGGCTGGCTTGTCGACCTATGGGCGGGTCCGGCCGCCCGAAACCCTCGCGCCATCAGCTTTTTTCCCCGCCGCCTGCGGCGGCTTCCTCGCGCCGCTTCGCTCACAAAAAAGCTGCCCGCTCGGGTCCTTCACTGTCGCTGCGGCCCTGTCGGATTCAGGCGGTCCTGACGCGCCCATTACGGTGCGCCATCGCAGGGGATGGTCCCCGGCGAAACCACAAAAGGAGACTTCGAAATGACCGCGATCGGTTACGTCAACAAGCAGGAAAACGGCGCCTACAAGGGCCAGTTCAAGACGCTCAGCGTCCGCGCCGACATCGATATCGTCCCCAACCAGGCCAAGAGCGCCGATAACCATCCCGACTTCCGGGTGCTTACGCAAGGGGTCGAAGTCGGCGCTGGCTGGATCCGCACCGGCGAGACTTCCGGCAAGGATTATGTGAGCCTGTCGATTGCAGCGCCGGAGTTCGGACCGCGCAAGCTCTACGCCAATCTCGGCCGAGCCGCCGGCCAGGACGATCACGACACCTACGCCATCATCTGGAACCCGGCCGACTGACCGGCCGAGATAAGAGCCTCGCGCCGCAGCCCCGGCGCGGGGCTCATTCCCAGGAGTTCCACCCAAACCCCGTCCGCCCTAAAGGGCGGCGAAAACTCTCCCCCGACTCTTCGCCCGTCCCCGAGACGATCTCCCTCGCCCATCCTCGCCCTCGCTTGTCCGAAGCGAAACGAGGATCATCATGGACGACGAAAACGAACGCGCGGCCCGCGCGAAAAAGGGCAGCCCGTTTCTCAGCACAGCCCAAGCCGCCTTCTATATCGGGCTCTCCCAGCGCACGCTCGAAAAGATGCGGCTCAAGGGCGGCGGCCCGAAATTCCGCAAGCACGGCCGCTATGTCCGCTATCACATCGACGAACTCGACCATTGGTCGAAAGGACACCCGCAGCACTCCATCGCCGGCGATGGCAAGGCCGGTTCCGGCCAGGGCGGCACGGGAGGCCGTTCATGAGGCGGCGCCCTTCCATCCATCTGATCGGCAGCCGCCTGAGGCGTGTTCGAGCCCGTAAGACGGTCGCCTTGGCCGCGGCCGGTCTCGGTCTTTTGGGCTTCACGGCGCTGGGAAAGCCCGCCCCTTGGCTGGTCTGGAACGCCTCGGCCAGCGCGCCGATCGGCCTTTACCGCATCGCTGCGGGAGCGCTGGCGCGTGGCGATCTCGTGCTCGTGCGCCCGCCTGAATACGCGGCGTATCTCGCCGCCGAGCGCAGCTATCTGCCTCGCAATGTGCCGCTGGCAAAACGTCTTGCAGCGCTGCCGGACGATAATGTCTGCGCCTTCAATGACGCCATCATCATCGGCGGCGACATCGTCGCGCGCCGGCTCAAAATCGACGCCGAAGGCCGACCTTTGCCATGGTGGAACGGCTGCCGAGCGCTCGGGGATAACGAGGTTTTCCTGCTCGGCAGCGACAAAAACCGCTCCTTCGACAGCCGCTATTTCGGGCCTGTTCCCACTCAAAATGTCATCGGGAGGCTCGTACCACTATGGACCGAGTGACCCTCCTCTTGTTGGGCATGATCGCCATTGCGCCATGCGCCTGTTCCGCCTCGACCGGCGCTGAGCCGGTCGCCATCTCCCAAAGTCCGCAGCTGCGAAAGTGGCAGACGTTGGTATCGGAAGCAAGCCGGCGCTTCCATATTCCCCAAGCCTGGATCTATGCCGTCATGGCTGCCGAAAGCGGCGGCAAGACAATGCGCGGCGGCCGCCCCATCACCTCCCCCGCTGGCGCCATGGGCCTCATGCAGGTGATGCCCGGCACCTATGAAGAGATGCGGGTCGAACACGGCCTTGGGCCTAACCCCCACGATCCGCGCGACAATATCCTGGCCGGCACGGCCTATCTCAGTGCCATGCATGACCGC
>NZ_RZRA01000633.1:0-3410 GCF_003998945.1 Mesorhizobium sp. M7A.F.Ca.CA.003.01.2.1
CTTCCGGAACGCGCACGACATTGTTTTTCGGCGAAAACGGTCCTTCCTCGGTGACATCCATCGGCAGCATGCGAAACAGCGACTGGTTCGGCTCCCTGATCCAGCCGAGTGCCGCGCACAGATGCAGATAGGCGGCGCTGCCGATGCCGCTGTCGCCGCTGTAGCACCAGAAATCGATCCCGGCATGCTCGCAGGCGCCGACGAAGCGCAACAGCCGGCCGATGCCGCCATGCGTCGTCGGGTTGCCGACGAACGCGTCCGGCACTTTGGTTTCCATGGCGCGCGCAATGTCGATGTTGTGGGTCGAGAACGGGATCGAGCAATGGCGCCGCAACTCGCGCATCTCCTCGATGGTCGCCACCGGATCCTCCCAGTTGCGCACGCCCAATTCTTCCAGCGGGCGCGCCAGCCGCCGCGCGGTGCTGAGCGAATAGGCCTGGTTGGAATCGATACGGATCATCGCATCGTCGCCGAGTTTCCTGCGGATCAGCTCGACCATCCTGAGCGAGATTTTCGGATCTTCGGTCGAGAACTTGCCTTCGAAGAAAGTCGTTCCATGCGTCTCATGCAATTCGACGCAATAGTCGGCGACTTCCTGGGGCGTCGTCTCGCCCTTCACCTTTGGCCCATCACCGCGCAGCGAAAAATAGTCGGTGAACGGGATATCCTTGCGTACGGCGCCGCCGAGCAACTGGTAGAGCGGCTGGTTCCACGCCTTGCCGCGCAGGTCCCACAAAGCCATCTCGATGGCGCCGAAAGCCATGATGCGTGTGCGGTCGTTGATCGACTGCACGCCGGTCCAAAAGGGCAGGCAGACATGCTCGGCGCCGGCGATGTCGAAGGCATCGCGCCCGACCAGCCGCGGCGCCAGGACATCATTGATGATCGCGGCCGCCGCTGGCGTCGGCGCTTCGCCGAGGCCGACCAGGCCATCCTCGGTCTCGACTTCGACGACGGTCGGTGAAAATCCGTCGAGTTCGCCGAACACCCAGGCATAGGGCGCTTCGAGGCGCAAATTGATCGGCGTGGCTTTGATGCTGCGGATTTTCATCTCAGCGCCCGACCTCGAAGAACGGCGCGCCGAGCAGATCGGGAACGACGTCTATGCCGAGACCCGGCCCGTCTGGAATGCCCATGCGGCTGCCGGTGACCGGTGGCATGTTCGATGCCGTGCGCACCGTCACCCATTCATGGAAGGCGATGGCGTGCAGCCGGCGCTCTTCCGGCGTCGACAGCGACAGATGCGCCATCGCCGCGGTGTCGATCTCGGCGCCGCCCGTGTCCTCGACCGTGATCATGAAGCCGAGGTCGACGGCAATGTCGCGGATCTGGCGTGTCTTCGTCACGCCGCCAAGGCGCGAGATCTTCAGCGTCAGCCCGTCGGCCGCGCCCAGGCGATGAATTTCCAGCATCGCCTCGAGCGAGGTGACGGATTCGTCGAGCACCATCGGCTTGTCGAGCATGCGGCGCACCGACATGTTTTCATCGATCGTGGTGCAGGGCTGCTCGAACGTGTAGTCGATGGCGCGCGTGGCATCGGCGAATTGGCGCGCCTGATAGGGAGTCCAGCCGGCATTGGCGTCGCAGAAGATGACCGTGCCTTTCGGCACCGAGGAGGCAACCGCGATGACGCGTTCGATGTCGTCATGGACATTGCCGCCGACCTTGACCTGCAGCCGGTGGAAGCCGTCCTTGACGATGCGCTTGGCCAGCGCGGCCATGGCGTCGACGCTCCCGTGCGTGACGACCTTGTAGAGTTCCGCGGTGTCGCTTTCCTTGCCGCCGAGCAGCGTGACCAGCGGCACGTCGGCTGCGCGCGCCGCCAGATCCCAGCAGGCCATGTCGAGCGCCGACTTGATGTAGGGATGGCCCTTGAACACCGTGTCCATCAGCCGCCCGATGCTGGCCAGCCCGCGCGGATCGCGGCCGATCAGATGCGGCGCGATCTCGACCACGCCGGCGCGAACGCCGGCGGGGAAGGCGGCCGAGTAAAAATTGCCGAGCGGCGCCATCTCGCCCCAGCCGGTGATGCCGCTGTCTGATGTCATGGACACGATCACGGCGTCGAAGGCGTCGGCCTCGCGCCCCTTCGACATGCGGTATAGCCCGTCAACGAAGGGCTGCATGACGTGGTAGGCCTTGATGGTCTCGATCTGCACGTGTCTTGTCCGCTGTCTGTGGTGTTGGGAACGGGTCAGGCGCCCCTCGATGGGCGTTGTTCGAGGCTGCGCGCGTAGGCAAGCAACTCCTCGAAGTCGAGATCGATATGCTCCCTGGCATGGCGCTGGGCCGCACGCATGTCCTTGCCCTTCAGCAACCGCACATAGGTTTCGTGAACGTCTTCGGCCGGCACCGGCTCGTTGCGGGCATGCTGGTGGAGCGCGAAATACATCTGCAGCCGGCTGGTCAGCCGCTGCCAGGTTTCCAGCAGCACCGAATTGTCGGCCCATTCGTAGATCAGGCCATGCAGTTGCAGCGCGGTTTCGATCTGGCGTGTCGTGTCCAATGCGCGGGTCGCCTGCTTCACGGCTTCGTGGCGCCGGTCGAGCTCGTCGAAGAAGCGCTGGTCACGCAGCGGCCACGCCCGCTCGATGGCCAGCTCGTCCATCACCTTGTTGAACGAATAGGCATCGTCGATGTCCTTGGCTGTGACCTCGATGACGAAGGTGCCGGCATAGGGGATGCTGGTCAGGATCCCTTCCTGGACCAGCTCGCGCATCGCCTCGCGCAGCGGCGCGCGGCTGACCCGCATCTGTTCGGAGATACGGAGCTCGTTGAGCTTCTGGCCGGGCGCGAGCTGGCCGGTCAGGATCGCGCGCCGCAACAGCGCAACGATCTCGGCGCGTCGCGTCGTATCCGCGATAGGACTGAAATCCGCTTTCGCCATTCGGCCACTCCCAGGAAACCGAAAGCAAGACAAGCAGATTGTCGACAATCTAACAAGAGGCTATCTCAATTGATTGGCCAACGCTGCAGAGACCGTTTCGAAATTCCCTCTGGCGAGTCATATGGAGCCGCTGTGGAACGGTTGCCGCCGCTGAATGCGATCAAGGCTTTTGAAGTTGCCGCCCGTGCCGGCGGCTTCACTTTGGCCGCCTCTGAACTCGGCGTTTCGTCGGCGGCGGTCAGCCAGCAGATACGCAATCTCGAAACCTGGTTCGGCAAGCAGCTGTTCGTGCGCAGCGGCAACCGCATCGCGCTCACCGACGCCGATCGCCTCGGCAAGGCTCGGCCTGGGCATCGCGCTTGGCCAGCGGGTCATGGCGCACGCCGATCTGGAGGCCGGTCGGCTGATTGCGCTCTCCTCGTCTCGGTGCTCCTCGGGCGCCCCTATTGTGCATTCATGCCGCCGGCACGGGCGGCAACTTCAAAAGCCTTGATCGCATTCAGCGGCGGCAACCGTTCCACAG
>NZ_RZRA01000634.1:0-3399 GCF_003998945.1 Mesorhizobium sp. M7A.F.Ca.CA.003.01.2.1
CTGCATCACCTCGCCCTTGTCGATGATGGCGATGCGATCGGCCATGGTCATCGCCTCTTCCTGGTCGTGGGTGACGACGACGAAGGTCAGGCCGAGATTCTGCTGCAGGTCCATCAGTTCGAACTGCGTCTCTTCGCGCAGCTTCTTGTCCAACGCGCCGAGCGGCTCGTCGAGCAGCAGCACCTTCGGCCGCTTGGCGACCGAGCGGGCGAGCGCGACGCGCTGGCGCTGGCCGCCGGACAGTTGATGCGGCTTGCGCTTGGCGAACTGCTCGAGCTTGACCAGCTTCAGCATCTCGGCAACGCGCGATGCGATTTCGGGCTTCGGCATGCCGTCCTGCTTGAGGCCGAAGGCGATGTTGTTCTCGACCGTCATATGCGGGAACAGCGCATAGGACTGGAACATCATGTTGACCGGCCGCCGGTAGGGCGGGATGCCGCGCAGATCCTGGCCATCGAGCAGAATGCGGCCGGCTGTCGGCTCCTCGAAGCCGGCGAGCATCCTGAGCAGCGTCGACTTTCCACAACCGGAAGCACCGAGCAGCGCGAAGAACTCGCGCTCGAAGATGGTCAGAGACAGATTGTTGACGGCGGTGAAGTCACCGAACTTCTTGGTGACGTTGTCGAACTGGATGTACGGCTTGGCGTTCGGGTCGTTCCACGGTGCAAAATCCCTGCGGATGCTGCCAAGCGATTTCATGTCCCACTCCGTCCTGATTTTCTTGCTTCTTGCCCCAGGTAAAAACGGTCCCGGCAGGTGGCTGCCGGGACCGTGTCGGATTGCTTACTGGCCGGTGACGATCTTGGTCCAGGTGCGCGTGATGACGCGCTGGGTCTTGGGATCGTATGGCGAGACGGTGTAGAGCTTCTTTATGGTCTCGGCATCGGGATAAACCGAGGGATCCTCCAACAGTGCCTTGTCGACGAATTGCTGCGAAGCCTTGTTGCCGTTTGCGTAGAGCACGTAGTTCGACGACTTGGCGATAACTTCCGGCTTCATCATGTAGTTGATGAACTCGAGCGCCTCCGCGACATGCGGCGCGTCGGCAGGGATCGCCATCTGGTCGAACCACATCTGCGCACCCTCCTTCGGCACGGAATAGCCGATCTCGACGCCCTGCTTGGCCTCGACCGCGCGGTTGCGGGCCTGGAACACGTCACCCGACCAGCCGACGGCCAGGCAGATATCGCCGTTGGCGAGCGCGTTGATGTATTCGGAGGAATGGAACTTCCTGATATAAGGTCGGACCTTGAGCAAGGTCTCCTCGGCCTTGGCGATATCGTCGGGCGATGTGCTGTTCGGGTCGAGGCCGAGATATTTCAGTGCAGCCGGAATGATGTCGGCCGGCGAGTCCAGCACGTAGACGCCGCAGTCCTTCAGTTTGGCCAGGCTGTCGGGGTTGAAGAAGACATCCCAGCTGTCGATCTTGTCGGTGCCGAGTGCCGCCTGCACCTTCTTGATGTTGTAGCCGATGCCGACCGTGCCCCACATGTAGTTGACCGAGTATTCGTTGCCGGGGTCGTACTTGGCCGTGCGTTCCGAAACCGTATCCCACATGTTGGAAATGTTGGGCAGCTTCGACTTGTCGAGCTTCTGGAACACGCCGGCCTGGATCTGGCGCGCAAGGAAATTGCCGCTGGGCACGACGACGTCATAGCCGCTGCCGCCGGCAAGCAGCTTGGTCTCAAGGATTTCGTTGGAATCGAAGGTATCATAGACGACCTTGATGCCGGTTTCCTTGGTGAAATCGTCGATGATCGAACTGTCGATGTAGTCCGACCAGTTGAAGACGTTGACGACACGATCTTCGGCGTGACCGCCGACGGTGAAAAATGTCAGGAATGCCGACGTTGCCGAAAGCCAGAGCGCTTTGCGGATCATGCTATTCTCCTTTGATGAGTGTTCCTTCACCGGCTCGTCGCGACATCAGCGCGACCGGCATTTTCTTCAGACTATTGAGCTTTCCAAGGGGCGACAAGCGCGAACTGCCGAGACCATGCAGGCGGTTCGATGAGATGGTTGGATGCCCCTGAGGCGGCCTGGGAGGCGTGCCAATACCGTCAGAGGCTTTCGCCATGGCGCGGGCAGAGATACGACGATATGGTCCGGTCCCGATCGGACCGGCTGGGAGACTTGGCAAGATACGCCTGTCTTGTTGTTGCCGTATTCCCAGCCTGCCCGTGCCGCAGCGACGTTGTCAATGGCAAAGCTGCAGGCCGCTTCAATTAGGTGACGGCACCCCGGTGACCCCTGCGCGTTCGGGCCTTGCCTGGCGCTTGAATTCGAGCCCGATATGGACGAGCAGCGCCGTGACCACAACCGCGCCGCCGATGATGGTGCGCCCCGACGGCACCTCGGAATGAATGAGCCAGACCCATATCGGGCCGAGGATCGGCTCGAACGTGCCGAGCAGCGCCGCGATGGCCGCCGGGATCAGTCGCGCGCCGGTGGCGAAGAAGGCCAGGCCGAGGCCGAGATTGACCACGCCGAAGGCAAACAGAAAGCCCATGTCACTGACAGATACGGTGAGGGTCGATGCCTGCGAGACGGCAAAGCCGGCCGCGAGCATGGTGCCGAGGCACGTCGCCGGCGTCATGCGCACGCCGGAGAACCGCCGGGTGATGACGGTGGCGACTGAAAACATGACCGCGATCAACAGCGCCAGCCCATCGCCTATGGGCGAGACGGCGCCATCGAGCGATTCCGACACCATGATGGCGACGCCGGTGATGACGGCGGCGATTGCCACCCAGGTCGCGACACCAACCCTTTCGCGAAACAATGCCCAAGCAAACAGCGCCGCCAGCAACGGCACGCCTGCCTGCATCAAAAGGATGTTAGCGACGGTGGTGTAGGCGAGCGCCACGACGAAGGCGGTCGATGCCGTGGCAAAGCAGATCCCGACGGCAAGGCCGGGCAACCCCATGTCACGGAACAGCTTCAGCATGCCACGCCAGCCGTCACGCCAAACCATGAAGCAGACCAGGAAGGCGGCTGCCCACACGGATCGCCAGAAAATGACCGTCCAGCTGTCACCGACAGTGATGAAGCGGGCGATGGCGCCGCCGAAACTCCACATCAGCGCCGACAGGAAGACCAAAAGCATGCCGACGCGCTCCTCGCGCGGCGAGACGGCTGGCGATGCGACGATCGGCGATGCGGTATCGATCATGGCTGCCACTGTCGGGCTCTTGTGGACGGGACGATGCGCAAGGGACGACAAAAAGATGCTCTGTTGGCGTAACGCAAAGGCGCAGGCCGGAACTGAGCCAGCGGCCGCCGACAATTGTGGCACCTTCCTCCATTTCAGAAGAACACGGCGTCACTGAAAATCGAAAGCACTCAGGCCCGTCACCATCTCGTCGAGGCCGAGCGGGCGCGTCACCGGCGGTTCTGCCC
>NZ_RZRA01000635.1:0-3399 GCF_003998945.1 Mesorhizobium sp. M7A.F.Ca.CA.003.01.2.1
CATCTGGGCGGCGAGATGACCGTGCGACTGCCAAGCGCCGCGGCCTATTCCCTGCAGGTGGAAAAGGAGCATCGCTGGCTGCCGAGGCTCGCACCTCTGCTGCCGCTGCCGATCCCGGTGCCGCTGGCGATGGGAGTTCCGGCCGAAAGCTATCCCTGGCACTGGTCCGTCTACCGCTGGATCGAAGGCGAGACGGCAGAGCGCGAGCGGATTGCCACCCTGCCGCAATTTGCGACCGACCTGGCCGCGTTCCTGGTCGCCCTTCAGCGTATCGATGCCACCGGTGGACCGGCGCCGGGACAGCACAATTTCTTTCGCGGCGGAGCACTCAGCGTCTACGATGGCGAGGCCCGGCAAGCGATTGCCGCCCTCGACGGCAAGATCGACACGGCCGCAGCCAGTGCGGTGTGGGAGGCAGCACTTGCCGCACAATGGCACGGTGCGCCGGTCTGGTTCCACGGTGACGTCAGCTGGGGAAACCTGTTGGTCAGGCAAGGCCGATTGAGCGCGGTGATCGACTTCGGAACCTCCGGCGTCGGCGATCCCGCCTGCGATCTGGCGATTGCGTGGACGCTGTTTGAAGGCAAAAACCGGGAGGCGTTTCGTGCCGGGCTTCCGGCCGACGAGGCGATGTGGGCGCGCGGTCGTGGCTGGACGCTTTGGAAGGCGCTGATCACGGTCGCTGGACAGATCGACGCCAACCCTGTTGAGGTTGAGAAATCCTGTCACGTAATCGATGAAGTCCTTGCCGACCGCGCGCGCGAGCGTGAAGCGCCGAACGATAAGCCACTCTAGCCAACCAAAACCCAGTCCCGTCGCCAAACATCCGCCGTCGCATGGCGCGACCAGGGACATTCCGACCGACGCCATGCTTCCCGGGAGTGCCGATCCGCCTGATCGAGGCGGACGACCACGTCGCCCGTGTCGCCAAGGTCGACTGAGAGGCGTCACGGAGGAATCGTTTTGAACGTTTGGCTGCTGTCACAATCGGGGACACCACAGCGCTCCAGGGTTTCGATCGTCTTGGAAGAAGCAGACAGGCTTGGAAGCGTCATCCCGCTTTTCGCCTCGGCATCAGAGTGGGATTGGCGAATGGGCGTCACCTGGCGATAGAGGGGTCGGCAAGATTCAGGTCGATGTCGGCGAAAACCAGGTAGATATTCCACATTGTGCGGTCTTTTAGAAATATAAAACGTCGTAGTTATATTTAGTCGCGAAAGTATCCGTATATATATTCAATGTGTGACGTTGTGCCACTTGTGCCATTCGCCATCGCGGCAAGTGTTATTTGTGCAACACAGCATTAATCTGTTCGCGGAATTGGCATTATTTCGGAAATCGTCATTGAAGGCAGATGATCGATGGGTATGTTCGCCGCTGAAAAGGGCGAGCGGTGTGAGCCTTTTTCGTTGTGGGGGTGAGGCGGGAAAACATTGCCGCCAGCCACAAATCCGAAGCCATTTAAAACTATGACTGGAGAGGTCAGAAAATGAACATCAAGAGCCTCCTTCTCGGCTCAGCCGCGGCCCTGATCGCGGTCAGCGGCGCACGCGCCGCCGACGCTGTCGTCGTCGCCGAACCGGAACCGGCCGAATACGTCAAGATTTGCGACGTCTACGGCGCCGGCTACTTCTATATTCCGGGCACCGAGACCTGCCTGCGCATCGGCGGCTACCTCCGCTACGACATGGGCGTCGGCGATTCCGGCTCGCTCGATGGCGCCAACAACGTTCCCGATCACATGGACGGCGGAACGAACGACACCTGGTATAAGAACATGCGTTTCACGCTGAGGACTTATACCGGCCAGGAAACCGAGCTCGGCACGCTGAAAACCTTCACCGAAACTCGCTTCCAGTTCGGCAACTCCTCCGGCGACTATACCGACCAGACCCCGGCCAACAACGGCTGGCAGGCCGGCAACAAGACCACCACCCTCAATTTCGCCTGGATCCAGCTCGGTGGCCTGCGCGTCGGTAAGGATGAAACGGTATACGACCAGTTCATCGGTTATGCCGGCAATGTCATCCAGGACACGCTCATCCCGTATGGTGTCAAGGATACCAATCTCATCAGCTATTACTTCGACGCTGGCAGCGGCTTCACGGGCGTGGTCTCGCTTGAGGAAGGCACCGCCGTCAACACCATCGACAGCTATGTTCCGCATGTCGTCGGCGGCTTGAAGTACAAGGGCGACTGGGGTGCGATCACTGGCGTCGTGGCCTATGACAGCAACTATGAGGAAGTGGCCGGCAAGGTCCGTTTGGACGTCAACGTCAGCAAGGAACTGACGCTGTTCGTCATGGGCGGCTACGGCACCAACGACAACATCAACGACTTCGGCACAGGCCGTACCCAATACAAGCCGTGGGGCGGTAACTGGGCAGTCTGGGGTGGCGGCACCTACAAGTTCAACGAGAAGACCTCGTTCAACGCCCAGATTTCCTATGACGACTGGAAGAACCTCGGCGTCGCTGCCAACGTTGCCTATACCATTGTGCCCGGCTTTACGGTCACGACTGAAGTCGATTACCTCAATGCAGGAAAATTCGACGACTTCGACTTCAACAACTGGACCAAGGCCGACAAGAAGAGCAGCGTCGGCGGCATCGTCCGCTTCCAGCGCAATTTCTAGCAGATCGACTGACCTCACCAGCCCGCCCGCAGCACATCGCTGCGGGCGGTTTTTTATGCATTGGTGTGAGAGTTACCCAGGAGCCAAGCCCATACCTTGATTTCGCCACCCGATCGGTGAAAAGCTCCTGAAATGGAATGGCGCGACGAGGGAATCATTCTCGGCACCCGCAAGCATGGCGAAACCAGCGCCATTCTCGAGGTGCTGACGCGAGCGCATGGCCGTCATCTCGGCCTTGTTCGCGGCGGCCGTTCGCGCAAACAGCAGCCCGTCCTCCAGCCCGGCAATCGCGTCGACCTGTTGTGGCGTGCGCGCCTTGATGAACATCTCGGCACGTTCCAGGCCGAAGCGATCGAGATGAATGCTGCCCGGTTGATGGACAGCGCCGTCGCCGTCTACGGCTTGCAGACCATGGCCGCGCATCTGCGCCTGCTGCCCGAGCGCGACGCGCATGAAGGTCTCTACGAAACGCTTGCCGTGATGATCGTCCATCTCGACGACGCCGACGTTGCCGGAGAACTGGTGGCGCGCTTCGAGCTTCTGGTGCTGGACGAACTCGGCTTCGGCCTCGATCTCAGCCAATGCGCCGCCACCGGCACGCGACAGGACCTGGCCTATGTTTCGCCGAAGTCGGGACGCGCGGTATCGCGCGAAGCCGGTTTGCCATGGCGCGACAGGATGCTGGCTCTGCCGGCCTTCCTGCAGCGCGGCTCCGGCCTGCGCGCGGATGCGGCTGATGTCGACGACGCCTTCCGGCTCACCGG
>NZ_RZRA01000636.1:0-3398 GCF_003998945.1 Mesorhizobium sp. M7A.F.Ca.CA.003.01.2.1
GCCTATAGAAGAACAATACTGGATTTTGCGCCGTAATGCCGCCGCTTTTGTCGTTCCAGGGCATGAATGTCCTTTCGCTTGGAATTCCCTCAAGCGCCGGCATTACGGCGCAAAATCCAGTATTGTTCTTCTATAGGCACGCCACGGGGCGCTTTCAACGCGATGCGCTTCCGACTTCGTCCGATTTGGTCCAGTCGCGACCCTTTGTCTTCCTTCAATGGCTCTTTTTTCGTTCAATGTCTCTCGCGACGCCGCTCGTAAACCGAATAGCGCGTCGGGTGGCTGTCCTTTTCCCCGGCTGGGACGTCCTGCGAGCTGACAATGCGCCAGGAATCGGGATCGATCGGCGGGAAATGCGCGTCGCCGTCGACCGCTGCCAGCACATGGGTGACGTGCAGCCGGTCGGCCAGCAGCATGGCCTGGGCATAGATTTCGCCGCCGCCGATGACGCACACCTCGTCGACATCGGCCATGCCGCGCCCGCGCACCGTCGCCAGCTGGATCGCGGCTTCGAGCGAATGTGCCACCTCGACGCCCTCGGCGCGCCAGGTCTCGTCGCGGGTCACGACGATGTTCAACCTGCCCGGCAGCGGTCGACCGATGCCCTCATAGGTCTTGCGGCCCATGATGATAGGCTTGCCCATCGTATCGGCCTTGAAGCGCTTGAGATCGGTGGAGAGCCGCCACGGGAGCCCGCCGTCCCGCCCGATCACGCCGTTCTCGGCAATGGCAACGTAGATTGCGACATGCATCAATTTTCGCCCGTCGGCTCGAGGATCAGGATGTCGATGTCGCGCTCGGGGTAGAAATCATCCGCCGTCATCTCGAAGGTCGTCGGTCCGGTCTTTTTGACATTGTCGCCGCAGAACGAGACCAGGGCTTTCGGATTGCCCTTGTCGATCGTCAGCTTGAACTTGCCGATCGTGCCCGTAGCCCAGTTGCCGCCGGTGGTCAGGATATAGGCGATGCGGCTCTCGAAATATTTGGGGTAGCCGTCAGGGTCGTCCTTGGCCGCCTTGCGCACCGCATTTTCGAATGTGCCGTCCATGCAATACCGGGTCTTGTAGGCCGCATACTGACCCTGGAATTTGCCGTCGTAGAAGAAGCTGACCGAAGACGTGCCGCCGACGCTCGGTCTGTAGTGGTGGGAAACATGGACGTCCTTGTTGGCCGGAAAGGTCGAGCGCCACCAGTAGGTCGAACGCAATTGCCAGAACGGGGTGTAGACCTTGCTCGTCTCGGTGCCGTCGCTGCCGGTGTCCTCGATGATGATGCCGCGGTTGACCCAGTCATCGACAACCGCTTGCGGCAGCTTCGCCAGCGCCGCCTTCGCCGCATCGCCGAAAGGATAGAACGGCACGTTTTGCGCCTTCAGCTCAGCGCTGATGTCGATGCCGAGCGCCAACACCTTCTGCTCGAGCTGCGGCTTTGCGGCGACACCGTCGATCGTCACCTCGAAACCGAGGAAATTATCGCTCTGATTTTCAGGAATCGCCGGGATTTCTTCGGGATTGCCCGATATGTCGGGCATCGGGAAGGCGACGATGGCCTGGACATCCTGATCGGTGTTGTTGTGGAAGACATAGTCGACCGTGACCTTTTCCGGCGAGATGAAAAGGTCCTCGCTTTGCATCGCCACGGCATCGCTGCGCGACAGGATCAGGCCGCCGGTGCCAAGTTCGGCAACCGAATCATTGGCGAAAGCGGGTGCGGACGACAAGGCCAGCACGGCGGTCAGAACATATCGCAACATGGAAGCCCCCTCGGCTGGAATGCCTGCAGGACCCTAGCCGTTTCAATGTGGCGTTCAAAGCCCTTCCGTATCCGCGGACGCACCAAAGGGAGATGGACTGCGGTCTGGACACGCGCCAGCGCGGTCTGGACACGCGCCAGCGCGGTCTGGACACGCGCCAGCGCGGTCTGGACTAACGGGTTCCGATCGGGCAGGAGTTCGCCCATGCGCAAGCTTCTCGTCATCGGCATCGGCGCCGGCAATCCCGACCACATGACCGTTCAGGCCATATCAGGCCTGAACCAGGCGGATGTGCTGTTCATTCCCGACAAGGGCGCGAAAAAAAATGAATTGGCCGAACTGCGCCGTCAGATCTGCGACCGCTTCGTCACCAATCCGAAGTCGCGGCGCGTCGAATTCGACGTGCCGGTGCGCGACCTCCCGGTAGAAGATGGGCCGGCGCCCTCCTACCGCTCGACCGTCGATGACTGGCATGAAGCCATCGCCGCCATTTACGAAGGCCTGATCCGCGACGAGATTGCAGGCGACGGCTGCGGCGCCTTCCTGATCTGGGGCGACCCTTCGCTCTATGACAGCGCGTTGCGCATCCTTGAGCGCGTGCGCCTGCGAGGCGATGTGGCGTTCGAGCTTGAGGTCATCCCCGGCATCACCGCCGTCCAGGCACTTGCCGCCAGCCACAAGATGGCGCTGAACCGCATCGGCGATTCCGTCCTCATTACCACCGGCCGCCGCCTGACCGAAGAAGGCATGCCGGACAATGCCGGCAGCGCGGTCGTCCTGCTGGACGGCAAATGCGCCTTCAACACGCTGGCCGACAAGGATGTCGTCATCCATTGGGGCGCCTATCTCGGAACGGAAGACGAGATCACCCTCTCCGGCAGGATCGGTGACATCGGCGCAAAGATCGAAAAAGTTCGAGAGGAAGCTCGTCGGCGGAAGGGCTGGATCATGGACAGCTATTTGCTGCGCAAGCCCGAATAGGAAGGCAATAGGGGAGTAAGGCAGTAGGGGAGTAGGTGAATGACGTTTTGTGTTGGAAGACAGCACGCGAATGCCTCCCTACTGCCCTACTGCCCTACTGCCCTACTGCCCTACTGCCCTACTCCCTCACCCAGCCTCAATCTCCGCCTGCAACGCCTCCATATGCGTCGCTGCCGCGGCCGCCGCCGCGCGCTCGATGGCGCGGAAGCGGCTGACCACTGCCAGGCCGACCGCCGTCAACTGTGCGCCGCCGCCCTTGCGGCCGCCGGTCTGTGCCGCCACCAGCGGCTTGCCGAATACCCGGTTCATGTCCTCGACCAGGTCCCAGGCGTGCTTATAGGACATCTCCATGCCGCGCGCGGCGGCCGAGATGGAGCCGAAGGCGGCGATCTGTTCCAGGAGCTTGATCTTGCCCGGCCCGACGCGCCCGTCGGGATCGAGATTTATCCGCAAGCTCAGCGACGGCATCTTTGCTCTCCGCGGTCACATCCCAACATCATACTAGAAGCTCCCTGGCGAAACCGCTATTCCAAAAAGACATAGCGGGATCATCCACCCGTCTCGGGGGGCAGGCCGGCGCCGGTGTTCGCCCGATCGAAGCTCACCGTCTTGATCACCGCGAAAACCTTGCCGCCAAGATGAAGCTTCAGCGCCTGCCGCGACT
>NZ_RZRA01000637.1:0-3367 GCF_003998945.1 Mesorhizobium sp. M7A.F.Ca.CA.003.01.2.1
ACTTGAGCGTGCTGCTTCGGAGGAGGGATGAGCCTCGAACCGGCCGCGAGGCCTTTTTCTGGCAACGGATATTCCGGCCGGGTTAGGCCGCGAGGAAAGCGACGGTGAATAAGAGGTAGAGGACCAACCGTTTTGAGCGGGTAGTTGCCGTGTTGCGCCCCCAGGCAAAGGCCAGCACCACGGAGCAGTATTTCTGGTGGCGATACTACAACGCCTTTTAGTGCCGGTTACCCGTTTTTACCCAGTTGGCCTGGTGCATTCAGAGCGAGCTCGTTGGAAACCGCTTATTGTGGCTATGAGCGAACTCGGGATGGAGGAGTGGACCCAAAAATTGGCAAAATGCCCCAGGGAGGATTACATGGGTCGCTCATTCCCCGTACTCGTTACAGGTGCGCGTCGCTTCGCAAACAGCTTGCTTTTGACTTGGCGTTTTTTGCCGTCTCGGCATCGCTCACTAATTCGGCCGCTGCCGACACCGTGAACTGGCGTCAATTCGAAGGGACCAGCATAACTTGGGCCTACGACATCCACCCCTATGCGGATGCTCTCGCTGCGCAATTTCCGGAGTTCGAGAAGCTGACCCGGCATCAAGGTCACGCCGGAACTCTACCCAGACGATTCTTACTGGAACAAGATGACGATCCAACTGACGACGAAGTCGCCAGCATGGGATGTGTTCGGCACTGGCATTCAGCCCGCGTAGGACCTCGCTCCGAGTGGCGCCCTGGAGCCGCTGGACAAATACCTGAGCGATTGGAAGCTTACCGATGCTGGATACGACTACATTACGTGGACATGATCAAGAAGTGCGCGGCTCCTTCCTTCGCGTCCGGCCGCAGCGCGATGACGATCGACTCAAATATGTTCGGCTTCTGGAACGATGTTGCGGGGAAGCCGGCATCCGGCAAGATCGCCTTCGCTCCGCCGCTGCACGCACCGAGCGCCACGAGCTTGGAGTCTGACATCTGGATCTGGGCTCTCGCCATGAACGCGGCTTCCGAAAAGAAGGGCACGGCCTGGCTGTTCATCCCGTGGGCCACCTCCAAGCAGGTGGCGCTCAAGGGTGCCCTTGCTGGCCAGCTCGTCAATCCGCCGCGCACGTCGACCTGGCAGACGACACCTGGACTAAGTACGCTTCGCAGCCCGAGTTCAACAACTTCGTTGACAGCTTCAAAAAGATACAGGACCAAGCCGCGCTGGCTTTCACACCGCGTGTCGGCTTCGGCGAAGCCATGAACGCATGGGCCGTGGCGATGCAGAAGATGGTAAACGGCGATGACGTCGAGACGACGTTGAGGGCGCTTGCCGAAGAAATCCGCACTGGCCTCTGATCAAAAGGAACAGGGCAGTACTATTGCACTGCCCTGTTCCCGCCAACGGCGGAGATCACGCCGTGTCACCCCAAGCACTTAAACCCAGCGTGCCGATGGCAGCCGAAGGACCTGGCGCGCGCGCCTCGTCCGGTTCGGCTTCGCTGGAGGGGCGTTCCATCGACTGTTTCAGCCTTGCAATCATCCAGGCGCTGGCCAAAAGCCAGATGGAGCGCCGGCTCAGGAACCGGCGCAAAAACTCGAGCCTGCCGGCGCTGATCGAGCTGGTGCTGGCGCGGCCGCTGGTGTCGGCAGGTCTGGTCGCGGCCGAGCTGAAAATTAGCCAGCGCGCTGCGCTCGGGCTGGTGCCGAACTCGGCATCCGTGAGGTGACCGGCAGGGGGCGCTACCGGGCGTGGGACCCCGTTTAGCTGCGGCGGGCTTTGGCGAAAGCGACAGCACTGATGATTTTTGCTGTACGCTCATTCTCCCTCATCTGCGCGTTGACAGAAAACCAGCAGGCGAGGGTCACAGCACGCTGTGCTCCCCGCGATTTCCGGAAAACCAATGAAAAACGACTTTGATCGATCGCGCGGGACGTATCATTCAACCATGTCGAGAACGGGCGTGACGGCACGTACACTATGGACCGAGAGAACTTTGTCTGGCGACTTTGCGCACGCTTGCAAAACTCTTCGGAAAACTTCCTTCTGTTGATCCAATGATCGTAATGAGCTGGAGTGGCATCGCCGCTCTCCTCGGTTCTTGCTCTCTCAGTTGAACTTGATGCTAGCCTGCACGAAAACGCCGTAGCGCTTTGCCTTCCAATCGTCGGCCTGCGGGGAACCACGACCGCCCATTGCCTCTTCGAAATGAGCGGTGCCGTTATTCGCCACGGCCGCAACACCGCCTCGAGCTGGACGCCATGCCCATCGCCGTCTTCGGGAATTAGCTTGATCTTGGGCGCATGTGGTGCTGCTCTTTGCCGTCGAGCCGCGTGAAGAGGAACGCCACGTCACCAGAAAGGCTGAGTCGCTCGGTGAGTTGCGTCTGCCCGGCCAAGCCGAGTCGCAGCGAATGCCAATCGTTGTCCTGGCTGAGAGGTTGACGTAGGTGGGACGGTTGGCACACAGGTTCCCCAGTTGGTCGCCTGCTGCGTGCAACCGAAAGCATCGTAGCTCTCGTGCCAGAAATTGTTGCCAACAAAAGCACCGATGCGGTAGCGCGGTGAGTTCAAGAAATTATATCCAAGATCGGCGGTGAAATAGCTGACGCCGCCCCCGCGCTGATCACTGAATGTGTTTGAGTAGCCCCCCATTTCCGTAAGAAGTCCTCGTCATGAGAAAATCCTCCCTGATGCCGCCCGCACCGAGGAGGCCTTTACGAAAATGCCAGTCGGATTGTGGACTCGAATGCGCGTCTAGATCGTCATAGGTGAGCCGCGAGACCAGTGACGTACCTTTATGATTGTAAAGTTCCTTCGATGCGTTGCCGGTACTGGCCAGTAACGTAGTCCACCCTCGAAGGAAAAGACTGAGGCCGCCGACCCGGCTACCGACGCCGACTCGCAATCACCGGCACTCGACGGCGGTTCGGAACTTCTCGGTGCCGCAGCGCCGGCCAAGCCGGACGGGCCCGGTGAAAAATTCGTCGTCGAGGGCAAGGCGCCCGCTGCTGCGCCCGGCCGCGCCGACGATTTTTCTTGGCCGCCAAGGCGGCAGCCTGCGGCCGGGGCCACAACCGAAACGACCACGGCGATCAGTCCGTAAGCTGCCCGGGGCAGCGGAAGGGCGGAAAGCGCCTTCAGGTGGCCGCACAAGTAGGGTCTCGAGACGGACTCAGCGCGGCAGCACGCTCGATCCCATCAGCGCCTCATCGATGGCGCGCGCCGCCTGGCGGCCCTCGCGGATCGCCCAGACGACCAGCGACTGGCCGCGCCGCACGTCGCCCGCCGCATAGAGCTTTTCGACGCTGGTCCTGTAGTCCCGGTCATTGGCCTCGACATTCTTCGAGCGGCGGCTGTCAATGGCGATCTTCATCTGGCCGGCCAGTTCCGAC
>NZ_RZRA01000638.1:0-3363 GCF_003998945.1 Mesorhizobium sp. M7A.F.Ca.CA.003.01.2.1
CGAGCGTGGCGGCTAATCCTGCCGGCGCTCGGGCTTGATAAGCAATTCGCGATTGCGCCGCCGCAGCTTGGCCAACCGATGCCGCTCCGGCCGTTCGGAAGCCGGCGCGATGCCCCAATAGTTGCGATAGATGTCTTCAAATAGATAGCTCACGGGATGCATGATGTGCGCTCCTTTCAGCGCCTGAATCGATCCAATCGAGAGGTGCGAAAAACCGACCCCGATCAGCTCCGCTTGCGCTCCACAAGGAACCGCAACTCGCGGACCCATAGACTGGTTTTGCCGCGGCGCTTCTGCGTCGCGGTGTTCGACGAGATGCTCCAGTCGTTGCGGTAAATGTCTTCGAACAGAAAATTGACGGGATGCATGACACAAGTCCCTACTTGATGTTGAATCGATCCAATTCTGCCAGCAGGCGTTTCCTTGGATCGATTCAAACATAGGCCCTATCGAAGCCACGATCAAGCCAAAATTTGAACCGATCCAACGAAAGTGTTAAATGGGAAGAATTCAGGAGACGAAGATGGCGCCACTTATCTCTGCAAAGACAAGACCGGTCCGGCTGGCGGACATTGCCAAGGCAGCCGGCGTGTCGCACGGCACCGCGTCCAACGTCTTCGCCCGTCCGGAGATCGTGCGCGAGGAGGTCCGTGAACGGGTCAAGGCGGCAGCCGAGGCCATGGGATATGGCGGACCGGATCCCAAGGGCCGGCTGCTGCGCGCCGGCAAGGTCAATGCCATCGGTGTCGCGACCGCGGAACCCCTCTCCTATTTCTTCGACGATCCCTTTGCCCGGGTGATGATGGCCAGCATCTCGCAGGCTTGTGACGCGACCGGTGCGGGGATTTCGCTGGTCTCCGCCGTCAATGGGGAGCAGCTCGCGTGGAACATCCAGAGTGCGCTGGTCGATGGCTTCATCGTCTTCTGTGTCGATGGCGGCTCAAAGCTGGTCCAACTGGCGCGCGAACGCAAGCTCCCCTTTGTGGCGCTCGATCTCGATTCGGACGACGACGATGCGGTCGCGGCGATCGGCGTCGACAACATCGCCGGTGCCGGCCTGGCGGCCCGCCACCTGACCGAACTCGGACATCGCCGCTTTGCCGTGCTTACCCTGCCCTGTGCCGACGCAGGCTTCGGCCCTACCACAAGGGAGCAGGTGGAAATGGCCCTCTATTCCGCTACGCGGGACCGCTTGCGTGGCTATTTCGCGGAACTCTCCCGCGTCGACATCGACGTCTCGCGTGTGCCGATCTACGAGACCGTCAATGACGAGAAGAGCGTGTGGGCCGGCCTCGACCATATTTTCGCCGGTGCCGAGGCGCCGACAGCCATCCTGGCGATGTCGGACAGGATGGCGCTCCATGCGCTGGACTGGCTGCGGCAGCACGACATTGCGGTACCGGGCGATGTTTCTGTCGTCGGCTTCGACGGTGTTCCGGAAGGGGCGGTTTCCAAGCCGCCGCTGACCACGATCGTCCAGCCGATCGCCGAGATGGGCCGCCTTGCCGTCAAGGCGATCCTTGAAAATGATGGTTCGTTCAGCCGGCAATCGCTGCCGGTCGAACTCGTGGTGCGGGCCTCATCCGGCCCCTCGCCCACCTGAGCTCAACGGCCCATTCTTGTCGCCATGCCCGGCATCGCGAAGGATGCAGCATGGACGGGCGGTGCGGCGCTGTGAGCCGGCCTGCTTTTGGCGGACCAGCCAAGGCCCGATAGCCATTCGAGATAGTAGGCGAGCGCGAACTGCATGACGATGCCGGCCGATATCAACAGGCTGTCATAGGCAAATCCGCCCGGATTGATCAGCTTCAGCACCTGCGCCGCCATTGCAAGCACCGTGCCGGCAATGAAAACCGGCAGCGATCGTTTGCCCAATATGGCAAGCGGATGATCGCGCCCGGTGCGAAACAGATTCGAGATCGCCGGGAATGCCACGATCAGGTAGCTCACTGCGAGTATATGCAGGAGCCTCGGCAGCGACAGGAACGTCTTGTCGAAACCGGTCAGCACCGGAGGCAGGCCAAACCAGGAGATATGCCCCCAGAGCGGGCTGTGCACCCAGACCAGGGCCACAACGGTGTAGGCCAAGGCCGCCCCAACCAGCCAGCGATTGACCGGGATGGTGCCGCCGCGACGCACATGCAGCGTGCCCGCCAGGCCGATGTTGAAAAGGAACTGCCACGACAGCGGGTTGAGAAACCAGAAGCCGGGCTCGGGGTAGTTGGGCGGAGCAATCTGATAAATCCCCGCGACCAGCCACAGGGCGCCGGATGCCACCAGTGCCAGGACCGGCCGATAGCTGACAATGAGCAGGAACAGCGGCGCCAGCAAGAGCAGCACCGCATAGACGGGCAGGATGTTGTTGTACCCAAGTTGGTGGCCGAGCGTCACGATGCCGATCAGCACCTGCGGCGTATTCTTGATCAACGGCTCGATGTTGATCATCGTCAAAAGCTCCGGCCGCCTGGCAAACACTGCCGCAGCGCAGAAAATGGCCATCACCACCATGGTGGTGACGATGTGGGTGGCATAAAGCACACCGGCGCGGCGCAACATCTTCAAAGTTGCCAGCAGCCGGTTTCCAGGCTGGAATTTCTTGCCGTAGGCGAGCGCGACCGAGATTCCCGAGATCAGCACGAAGACCTCCGCCGCATCCGAAAAGCCGAAATTCTTGTATGTCAGATACTCGAAGGCGGTACCCGGCACATGGTCGACATAGATGGTCAACAAGGCGAGAGCACGGATCACATCGATGCGCGTGTCGCGCTCAGTGCGGTCCGGGACACGCGCCTCGCGGTCCGGGACACGCGCCTCGCGGTCTGGGACACGCGCATCGCGGTCCGGGGAAATCTGGGTGGTCATCGACAAAAAGGCCTCAAAGCTGGTTGTTCATACCGGCAATGCGACCCCCGGCGCACCGCTTCGATTCCTCCCGAAGGATGTTATCGGCGGAGAAACGGACTGTAATGCGCCCGGTTCAATCAACTTTCGCGGGGCTTGAAAATATTGCGTTTTGAAGCCGGCAAATTGAGCGAAAAGTCATATAATCAAGAGGATGGTCGATGATCGACGAGACCTCACAAGATGGTGCGTTGCGGCGTGATCTCGCCTTCCACTACCGGCTTTACGGCGCGGCGGATTCAACGGGCGACTGCTTCTTCCTGCTGCATGGGTCGGGTGTCGACGAGACGACATTGGTGCCGCTGGCGCGAGAGATCGCACCGCGTGCCACGCTCGTCGCGGTGCGTGGCCGCGTTGTCCAGGAGGATGGTTTCCGCTGGTTCGCGCGGATCACGCCGACGCGCTTCGAACAGGCGAGCATCCGCACCGAAACCGAGGCCTTTGCGGGCTTCGTCGCTGACG
>NZ_RZRA01000639.1:0-3360 GCF_003998945.1 Mesorhizobium sp. M7A.F.Ca.CA.003.01.2.1
TGCTGAACCTCGCCGCAGAACGGGAAGCGGAATTCGAGCTGGGCGTCGAACCATTCGGGACGGAACTCAAAACCGTTGAGCTTGAGGTCGTCGAGCACGTCGAGGAAATCGGCCCAGACATGATGCGGCAGCATGAAGCGGTCATGCAGCGATGTGCCCCAACGCACGAAACGGCCGTCGAGCGGGCTCTTCCAGGCACGGGCAATGATGGCGCGGACCAAAAGTTGCTGCGCGAGGCTCATGCGCGCATTGGGCGGCATCTCGAAGCCGCGGAATTCGACCAGCCCCAGCCGGCCGGTCGGTCCGTCGGGCGAGAACAGCTTGTCGATGCAGATTTCCGAACGATGCGTATTCCCGGTGACGTCGGTCAACAAATTGCGGAACAGCCGGTCGACCAGCCATGGCAAGGGTGCGTTGCCCTGGTCTGGATGCGGCACCTGCGCCATAGCGATCTCAAGCTCGTAGAGCGAGTCGTGACGCGCTTCGTCGAAGCGTGGCGCCTGGCTGGTCGGCCCGATGAACAGGCCGGAGAACAGGTAGGACAGCGACGGATGGCGCTGCCATTGCAGCACCAGGCTCTTCAGCAGGTCCGGCCTTCGCAGGAACGGGCTGTCATTGGGTGTCGCACCGCCGACCACGACATGGTTGCCGCCGCCGGTGCCGGTGTGGCGGCCATCGATCATGAACTTGTCTGCGCCAAGCCGTGTCTGCCGCGCCTCCTCGTAGATCGCCGTCGTCGTCGCCACGCAATCCTGCCAGTTGGATGCAGGATGGATGTTGACCTCGATGACGCCTGGGTCAGGCGCGACGCGGATGACGTTGAGGCGCGGATCGTGCGGCGGGCCATAGCCTTCGATGTGCACGGGAAGGCCTATCGCCTTCGCCGCGTTCTCGGCCGCCGCGACCAGTTCGAGATAGTCTTCCAGCGCCTCGACCGGCGGCATGAACACGCAAAGCCGCCCATCACGCGGTTCGACCGAAAGTGCGGTGCGCACCGCGCCGCCGATCTCGGTGATCTCCTGCTCGACCCGCTCCTGCTGGCCGGTCGCAGCGGTGAACGATGCCGCCTGCTGGCGGCGCGCCATCTCGTCGGCGCCTTCCAGTTCGGCTGGAGCCGGTCCGGCCAGTATGGCTTCACGCGCGGGCAGCGGGCCGCGTGGCAGTGACGGATCGACCGGCACGATATAAGGGAATTGCTCCGGCGGCACATAGGGCAACGTGCCGAGCGGCAGCCGGTAGCCGACCGGTGAATCGCCTGGCACCAGGAACAGCCGGCCACGCCGCGTCTTCCATTTTTCCGAACGCCAGCGCGGATCCGATGCCTGGCTGTTCCAGCGCTGGACGGGGAGCACATAGCCGGACGGTTTGGTCAGCCCGCGTTCGAACACTTTCGCCATGCGGCTGCGTTCTTCCGGATCCTCCAGCCTAGAGTTGGACGGATCGACATTGTCGGGCAGCTTGCCTTCCTTGAGCAGCCATTCGGCCGGATCCTCATAGGCTTCGCTGACCATGGCTTTGTCGATGCCGAGTTCGCCGGCAATCGCGGTGAGCAGGCTTTCGGCCTGCTTCGGGCCGATGTCGGCCTCGCTCTTTTCGCGTGCGATCAGCGACGGATCGCTCCACACCGGCTGGCCGTCGGCACGCCAGTAGAGCGAAAAGGTCCAGCGCGGCAGGCTTTCGCCCGGATACCATTTGCCCTGGCCGTAATGGAGAAAGCCGCCCAGCGCAAAGCGCTCGCGCAGTTTACGGATCAGTTCGTCGGCCTTTTCGCGCTTGGTGGGACCGACGGCGGCGGTGTTCCATTCGGCCGACTCGAAATCGTCGATCGACACGAAAGTCGGCTCGCCGCCCATGGTGAGCCGCACGTCGCCGGCGGCAAGTGCTTTATCGACCTTGTTGCCCAGAGCGTCGAGCGCCTGCCAGCTTTCGTCCGAAAATGGCTTGGTGATGCGCGGATGTTCGGCGATGCGGTCGACCCGCATCTCGAAGCCGAATTCGACATTGGCGAAGCTCGCCATGCCGGAAATCGGGGCCGCGTTGCGGAAATGCGGCGTGGCGGCCAGCGGCACATGGCTCTCGCCGGTGAGCAGGCCCGAGGTCGGATCGAAGCCGATCCAGCCGGCGCCGGGAAGATAGACCTCGCACCACGCATGCAGATCGGTGAAGTCGACGGCGGTTCCGGCTGGACCGTCCAGCGCCACCAGATCGGGCTTCAACTGGACCAGATAGCCGGAAACGAAGCGCGCCGCGATGCCGAGATTGCGCAGGATCTGCACCAGCAGCCAGCTCGAATCCCGGCACGATCCCTTTTTCGCGGCCAAGGTCTCTTCCGGCGAGAACACACCGGTTTCCATGCGCACGATATAGGCGATCTCGCGCTGCAGCCGCGCGTTGAGATCGACCAGGAAATTGACGGTGTTGGCAGCGCTGCGATCGATGGTCTTCAGCAGCGCCGACAGCAGCGGTCCCGCCGGCTCCGGAGTGCGATAGATGGCGAGATCGTCGCGTATCTCTTCCGGATACTCGAACGGAAACGCCTCGGCCGACGGCTCGACGAAGAAATCGAACGGATTGTAGACCGTCATGTCGGCGACGAGGTCAACCTCGATCTTCAACTCCGTCACCGGCTCCGGAAAGACGAAGCGGGCGAGGAAATTGCCGTAAGGATCCTGCTGCAGATTGACGAAGTGGTTCGCCGGCTCGACCTTGAGCGAATGGCTCAGCACCTTGGTACGGGAATGCGGCGCCGGCTGCAGCCGGATGATCTGGGGCCCGAGAACCACCGGCCGGTCGTATTTGTAATGGGTCAGGTGGTAGACGGCTGCCAGAATTGCCATGGGGCCCCGGAATTCAGCGTTTCAAACGATTTCGCTGAACCCTGACACATCTGGCGGCCATTCTCCAAGCAGAGATGTTGCGGTGCACCTAATTTAAGCAACGGTTACCGGCTCAGAAAAATGCCTGCAACCCCGTCTGCGCCCTTCCCAGGATCAGCGCATGCACGTCATGCGTGCCTTCATAGGTGTTGACCGTCTCCAGGTTCTGCGCGTGGCGCATGACGTGGTAGCCGATCTGGATGCCGTTGCCGCCATGCATGTCGCGGGCCTGGCGGGCGATGTCCAGCGCCTTGCCGCAATTGTTGCGCTTGACGATCGAGATCATTTCCGGCGCCATCTTACCTTCATCCAGCAGCCGCCCGACGCGCAAGGACGCCTGCAATCCCAACGCAATTTCGGTCTGCATGTCGGCAAGCTTCTTCTGGTAGAGTTGCGTGCCGGCCAGCGGCTTGCCGAACTGCTTGCGGTCGAGACCGTATTGGCGGGCGCGGTGCCAGCAATCCTCGGCGGCGCCCATCGAGCC
>NZ_RZRA01000063.1:0-10552 GCF_003998945.1 Mesorhizobium sp. M7A.F.Ca.CA.003.01.2.1
AGCGCTTTGACCTGCCGCAAGGTGGCCAGCGCCCGCGGCATGTCCTTGACAAGCGCCGTCTCGGTGATCTCAAGCTCGAGCCTGCCGGGCGCCAGGCCGGAATTCAGCAATGTTTCGTGGACCTTGCGGCTGAAATTCGTGTTGTGGAGCTGCACCGCCGAAACGTTGACGGCCACTGTCAGCGGATTTTCCCAGCGGGCGGCTTCCTCGCAGGCAGCCGTCAGCACCCATTCGCCAATCTGGCCAATGGCGCCGCTGTCTTCGGCCACCGGGATGAATATGGCCGGCGACACGTCGCCGCGAGTCGGATGCCGCCAGCGGACCAACGCTTCGAAGCCGACCATCTTTCCGCTGCTGATCTCTTTCTGCGGCTGGTAGACGAGATAGAACTCCTGGCGTGCGACCGCCTGGCGCAGTTCGTGCTCCATGACGCGCTTGTCGCGGGCCTCGGCCCCCATCGATGCTTCGAAATAACGGTAAGTGTCCTTGCCTTCGGTCTTGGCCCGGTAGAGTGCCGTATCGGCGTGGCTTATCAGGCTGGCCTGGTTTTCGGCATCCGACGGATACAGCGCAATGCCGATGCTTGCCGACACAAGGCCGCCGCCGACCGAGAGCCGGTTTTCCTCGCGCATGGCGGTCAGCACCGCGTTGGCGATACGGCCCGCCTCCAACGGGTCGGCCAGGTTCGGCGCGATGATGGCGAACTCATCGCCGCCCAGCCGCGCCACCATCTGCCCTGGACGAAGGATACCGGTCGCGCACTGCGCAACCTTCTGCAGCATGGCGTCGCCTGCGCCGTGCCCATACAGGTCGTTGACCTCCTTGAACCGGTCGAGATCAAGCAGCAGAAGCGCAAGCTGGCCGCCTTTCCTGGTCCGGACCATCGCAGCGATTTCCGTCTCCAGCCGGCCGGAAAAGCTGCGGCGATTGGCCAGTCCGGTCAATGGATCGAAATGGGCAAGCCGCAGGATCTCCTGTTCCGCCTTCTTGCGCTCGCGAATGTCGCGGACCGCGACCACGTTGTGCGGTTTGCCACAGTAGTCGATGCTCCTGGCGATCAGCTCGACAGGAATGCTCGTGCCATCGCGACCGCTCAATTCGGCCTCCTGCGGCTGTTCGCCGAAGCCCGAGATATCGGATCCGAAGAGATCGCCAAGCTGCATTCCGTTCAGGGTCGCTGTTGCTTTGCCCGTCAGTGCCGCAATGCTGTCATTGGCACTGATGATGCGGTTGCCGTCGCAGACGATCAGCCCCTCCACGGCGGCATTGGCCAGGCCGTGCATGCGGTCGACCTCGAGCTTCTGGCGACGGAAGCGCAAATCGATCCACAGCGCCGATGCCGACAGAACCAGGATCACCAGTGTGGCGGCGGCGGCCGCGAAAGCCTGCGAGGTCGGCTCGATCGTGTATTCGGATATGACGATCGAGGGATCGGGGAAGATCGAGACGGCACCCATCCCGATGAAATGCAGGGTGCAGATCGCCAGCGTCAGCAGCACCGCGCCGCCGGATGTCGCCTTCAAGGAGGGGCGGCGCTGCACGACACGCAGCGCCAGCGCCGCGAGCGTTACGCCGGCCAGCAGGGAAACGGCGACAAGCAACAGGTTCCACTCGATACGGCCCTGAACCTCGAACGCCGCCATGCCGATGTAGTGCATGGCTGCGATACCGCCGCCCAGCACGGCGCCGCCGACGAGATGATAGTCGAACTCATCCCGCAAGGTGGCGATCCACATGCCGGCTGCCGTCAAAGTGACCGAAGCAGCGAGCGAAAGCACGGAGAGTGCCGGATCATAGGCACTGGGTATGCCCGGTGTGAATGCGAGCATGGCGATGAAGTGCGTTGCCCAGATGCCAAAGCCGGTCGAAGTGGCCGCGATCATCAGCCAGGCAAGCCGGTTCCGATCTGTGGAACGGCTTATGTGCTGAAGCAGGTTGACAGCAGAGAAGCAGGAAATTCCGCAGATCAACGCGGCGAGTGCGACCAGTCTCAGATCATGTTCGTTGACGATACAATTGTAGACCGTCAGCATTTATTTCACCTGAGCTTTGGAAATAAACAGGGCAGCAGGATTGAGTAGCGCGTTGCCGTTGAGGGATCGATAAAGTCGGCTGCAACCTTGGCGTGTCTCTTCGGGTTGCTGCGGCTGCAATCAGGGCTGACACGCCGAAAGCCAGCTTGACGGTCCCGACGGTGGTTCCTGGCGCGCTTGTCGTCGCGCTAAGCCGGCTAACCGCATCGCTTCCCATGCCTCCAAGCGGAGACGAGCGTTGCGTCAGGTAAAGGGTGAAGTTCGTCGATCTGCAACAAAACCGTTGTCTGATTGTCATGAGCGACACATATTGCCTTCGCGGGAGTGCCCCCTTTCGCCAATGACAAACGGGAGATGAAACATGAAGTCCTTCGGCTTCGCGGCCGGTGTTGCCGCTACCTTTATGACGCTTTCCTCAACCTCCGCTTTTGCCGTCACGCAGATCAGTTGGTGGCACGCCATGACTGGCGCCAATGCCGAAGTCGTCGACAAGATCTCCAAAGATTTCAATGCCAGCCAGAGCGACTATGAGCTCGTTCCGGTGTTCAAAGGCACGTATCCCGAGACGCTGAATGCCGGCATTGCCGCCTACCGCGCGGGCCAGGCGCCAGACATCATCCAGGTGTTCGACGTCGGCACCGGCGTGATGATGGCGGCCGAAGGTGCCATCAAGCCCGCAGCCGATGTGTTGACCAGCGCTGGAATGACCTTCGACAAGAGCCAGTATCTGCCAGGCATAGTCGGCTATTATTCGAAGCCGGACGGCACCATGCTCTCCTTCCCCTACAACTCCTCCTCGCCGATCCTTTATTACAACAAGGATATCTTCAAGAAGGCTGGTCTCGACGTCGATAGCCCACCCAAGACCTGGAATGAAGTGTGGGAAGACGCCAAGAAGATCAAGGCGAGCGGCGCGGCCGCCTGCGGCTACACCTCGACCTGGCTGACCTGGATACATCTGGAGAATTTCGCGGCCTGGAATGACGTGTCATGGGCCACCCAGCAGAACGGTCTGGCCGGCGGCGATGTCGAGCTCAAGATCAACGCGCCGATTTTCGTCAACCATTTCCAGGCGCTGGCGGACCTCGCCAAGGACGGCACCTTCAAATATGGCGGCCGCACCTCCGAAGCCAAGCAGATCTTCCTTGCGGGCGAATGCGGGATCATGACCGAATCGTCCGGCGGACTTGGCGATATCGTCAAGTCCGGCATGAATTACGGCATTGGCCAATTGCCGTATGACAGCGACGCCAAGGGTGCGCCGCAGAACACGACGCCGGGTGGCGCCAGCCTGTGGGTTTTCGCGGACAAATCCGATGAGGAATACAAGGGCGTCGCGGCCTTCTTCGCCTACCTGTCGAAGACCGAGGTGCAAGAATACCTGCACCAGAAGTCGGGTTATCTGCCGGTAACGCTGGCGGCTTATGAAGCGACCAAGAAGTCCGGTTTCTATGACAAGAATGTCGGCCGCGAGACCCCGATCCTGCAGATGACGGGTAAGACGCCGACCGACAATTCCAAGGGCGTACGTCTGCCGAATCTGCCGCAGGTGCGCGATATCCAGAACGAGGAGTTCGAGAAGATGCTCGCCGGCCAGCAGACCGCGCAGCAGGCGCTCGACAATGCGGTTACGCGTGGCAATGCCGCGATCAAGGAAGCGCTGGGGAATTAGAGCGAGCGCAGGTCCTTGCTCTACGGCGCACCCATCTGTCCCGCCGGGCATCTCCCCTCGTGAGGGGAGTTTTGCCGTGCCTTGCGATTTCGCCAATGGTCGATGATGCCCAGTCCGAAACGCTCATCAAAGCCATCTTGGCGGAGAGGGGTGCCGCATGGTGCCCCCCGCCTCATCACCTCGGAGTGGCTCCGTGACCCCTCGCGTCGTGTTCCCCAACAAGGTCCTTCCCTACCTGCTTGTGGCGCCGCAACTGGCCATCACGCTCGTTTTTTTCTACTGGCCGGCCGGTCAGGCGTTCTACCAATCCATGCTCAGGCAGGATCCGTTCGGGCTGAGGACCAAGTTCGTCTGGTTCGCCAATTTCAGGAAAGTGCTTGCCGATCCGGCCTACCTGAACTCGATCAAGGTCACGGTGGTGTTTTCCCTTGCGACCGCTATCGTCGCCATGTGCGTGGCGCTCCTGCTGGCGGTCATGGCAGAGAAGGTGGTGCGCGGCAAAGGTCTCTACCGCACGCTCTTGATCTGGCCCTACGCGGTGGCGCCGGCGATTGCCGGTATGCTGTGGCTATTCCTCTTCAACCCTTCGATCGGGTCGCTGGCCTACATGCTGAGGAGTTTCGGCATCGCCTGGGATCCACTGCTCAATGGCACCCACGCCATGATCCTGCTGGTGTCCGCCGCTGCCTGGAAGCAGATCAGCTACAATTTCCTGTTCTTCGTCGCCGGCCTGCAGGCGGTGCCGAAAGCCTTGATCGAGGCGGCGGCCATGGACGGCGCCGGCGAGACCAAGCGATTCTGGACCATCGTCTTCCCGCTGCTTGCGCCGACGACCTTCTTCCTGCTGGTCGTCAACACCGTCTATGCCCTGTTCGACACGTTCGGCATCGTCCATGCCGTCACCGGGGGCGGTCCGGGCAAGACGACTGAGACGCTGGTCTACAAGGTCTACAATGACGGCTTCGTCAATCTGATCCTCGGTGACTCGGCGGCGCAGTCGGTCATCCTGATGATCATCGTCATCTCGCTCACCGCCATCCAGTTCCGCTATGTGGAACGCAAAGTCCATTACGGCTGAGGGCGAGCGATGATCGGCCAGTCACCGCTCCGCACCGTCATCGCCCACGCCATGCTGATCCTCGGCATATTGATCGTCGCCTTCCCGATCTACTACACGTTCGTTGCCTCGACGCAGACGCTGCAAACGATCCTCAGGCCGCCATTGCCGCTCCTGCCCGGCGATCAGTTCTGGAACAATTACAGCGAGGCATTGTTCGGCGGTGTCGGCCGCATCGGCGGCGTCAGCGTCGGCAGGCTGCTGCTCAACACGACGATCATGGCGCTCGGCATCGCGGTGGGAAAGATATTCATCTCGATCCTGTCTGCCTATGCGATCGTGTTCTTCCGCTTTCCGCTGCGCATGACCTTCTTCTGGCTGATCTTCATCACCCTGATGCTCCCCGTCGAGGTGCGCATCCTGCCAACCTACAAGGTGATGGTCGATCTCGGCATGATCGACACTTATGCGGGCCTGATCATCCCGCTGATCGCCTCGGCCACCGCCACGCTGCTGTTCCGCCAGTTCTTCATGACGATTCCTGGCGAATTGGTTGAGGCGGCGCGGGTCGACGGTGCGGGGCCGTGGCGCTTCTTCTTCGATATCCTGTTGCCGCTGTCGCGGACAAATATCGCGGCGCTGTTCGTCATCCTCTTCATTTATGGCTGGACACAGTATCTGTGGCCGTTGCTCGTCACCAACAGCAGCAACATGAACACGATCGTCATCGCGCTCAGAAAGATGGTCTCCTTCGCCGATGCCGATACGCAATGGCACCTGGTCATGGTTACAGCGATGCTGGCCATCGTGCCGCCGATCCTGGTCGTGGTGCTGATGCAACGCTGGTTCGTTCGCGGCCTGGTCGATTCCGAAAAGTGAGAAGCTGATGGCGACCGTCGATCTGAAGGATGTGAAGAAGGTCTACCCCAGCGGTTTCGAGGCCGTGAAGGGCGTTTCAATCGCGGTTCCCGACAAGGAGCTTTGCGTGCTGGTCGGCCCGTCGGGTTGCGGCAAGTCCACGCTGCTCAGAATGATCGCCGGGCTTGAAACCATCTCCTCGGGAACAGTTGCGATCGACGGCAAGATCGTAAATTCAACCGGTCCGACCGAGCGTGACATCGCCATGGTGTTCCAGAACTACGCGCTCTATCCGCACATGACGGTGGCCGACAATATGGGCTTTGCCCTCAAGATCAAGAAAGCCGATCCGGCCGACACCGCAAGCCGCGTCGGCAGGGCCGCCAGCATCCTGGGCCTCGACAAGCTGCTCGACCGCTATCCGCGCCAGCTCTCCGGCGGCCAGCGCCAGCGCGTCGCCATGGGCCGCGCCATCGTGCGCGACCCGCAAGTCTTCCTGTTCGACGAGCCGCTCAGCAATCTCGACGCCAAATTGCGCGTCCAGATGCGCGGCGAGATCAAGGCGTTGCACCAGCGGCTGGGCACCACCACCATTTACGTCACGCATGATCAGATCGAGGCCATGACCATGGCCGACAAGATCGTCGTGCTGCATGACGGCCTTGTCGAGCAGATCGGTGCGCCGCTCGACCTCTATGACCGTCCGGCCAATCTGTTCGTTGCCGGCTTCATTGGCTCGCCGGCCATGAACTTCATTGCCGGCCGCGTCGAGGAAGGCGTTTTCCGCAGCGCCAGTGGGCTGACCCTGCCGCTGCCGGAAGGCATCAACCTGGCAAAAATTCCCGTGGGTGAACTCATCTACGGCATCCGTCCCGAACATATCCGAGCAACGATTTCCCAGGGTATTGCCGGCACGATCGTGCTTCTGGAAGCCACGGGTTCGGAAATCTTCGCCAGGGTCGACTGCGCCGGCGAGGAAATCTCCTGCCTGTTCCGGGAGCGGCTTGCGCTGAAGCAAGGCGCGCAGATGCGCATCGAGATCGACCGCGCCTGTGCTCATCTGTTCGACGCCAAGACCGGTCGGCGATTCTAGCGCAAAGGTCTGATATCCCGGCGCAAAGGTCTCAAGCCACGGTTCGCTCTTGCCACTCGCATCGCTTGGCAGCAATCTCGGATCAAAGAGCCGCTCATCGGGTGGATGTCGGCGTCCCGGGGTTTTGCCATGACACGCGATCAGATGCTCGCCCACCTTCGATCCGCCGACGCGGTCGCGCGCGAGGCGGCGGCACATGGGCATCATCCCTTTGGTTGCGTTCTGGTCGGGCCGGATGACCGCGTGCTGATGCGGCAGGGCAATCTCGACACGGTGCGCCATGCCGAGACGGAGCTCGCCCGCCGCGCCGCGGCTGCCTACGCGCCGGAGTTCCTGTGGCAATGCACGCTGGTCTCAACCTTCGAGCCGTGCGCGATGTGCGCCGGCACGATGTATTGGGCCAATATCGGGCGGCTGGTTTACGGGGTCGAGGAGACCGAACTCCTGGCGCTCACCGGGGATCACGCGGAGAATCCGACGATGAGCCTCTCTTCGCGCACCGTCCTCGGCTCCGGCCAGAGAAAGATCGAGGTCTTTGGCCCCTTCCCCGAAATCGCCGACGAGATGCTCGCACCGCACCGCGATTTCTGGAAGCGCTGACGGCTTCGTCCCGGCCGGTAAGGTCGATCAATGGCAGCAGTGACTGTCGGATCGCGGTGGGAGCCGCCGCCGCCGTTCAACAAAATCAAAGACTTGTAGAATCAACGATCCGAAGTCGGACGATCTTGTCATGCGTTGCCCGTGGCGAGATCCTTGAGAAGGGCGTGCAGGCCGTGAAAACTCGGACAGTCGCTGCTTTCTCAAAGACTCAAAGGCCCTAAGTGGCTGATATTTAATGCTAAAACAATGGTGAGCGCGATGGGATTCGAACCCATGACCTACTGATTAAAAGTCAGTTGCTCTACCGGCTGAGCTACGCGCTCCCGCGGGCGAAAGGCGGCCCTCGAAATTGCGCGGAACATAGGGAGAGTGCCTCGACCGGTCAACCGGAAAAAGAGGTCTCGCAAACACGGGCGGCTTCGCCCTGTCGCGGCACTTGTCCCACGCGCTGTCGGGGGGAGAACGGCCAAGGAACGCTGCCATTTATGCCTGACGGTGGCATCCAGTCTGGGGAACAATTGTATGCGCCGCTCGTTTTTCGGGCACAGGGACGTCCGCCAAACCATCGAGGAGAAGACCAATGAACAGAATCACAACGAGCCTGCTGGCGACCGCTCTCTCCGCCACATTCGTTGCGGCGGAGGCGGTGTCGGTTAATGCCCAACCGAACTATGTGCCGCAGTCCCAGGTCGCGGTGCCGGATGTACAGACAGTCCAGTACCGGGAGTGGCGCAAGGACCGCTACAATCGCAATTTTTCGCGTGACCGCAGTTTTTCGCGTGACCGCAATTTTTCCCGCAATCGCGGCATGTATTGGAACGGCCATCGGGGCTATCGTGAATATCGCCCCGGCTACCGTCGTCACGGCGATTATTGGTTCCCGCTTGCGGCCTTCGCTACCGGCGCGCTGATTACCGGGGCAATCATCAACAACGAAAACAACCGCGTCTATGAAGGCAATGCGCATGTGCGATGGTGCTACGACCAATACCGCAGCTACCGTGCTTCGGACAACACGTTCCAGCCGAATTACGGCCCCCGCAGGGAGTGCCGCTCGCCTTATTGATGTGGGTGAGTGGGAGTAATTGATAGTGCTGCATTGAAGGCCCATGCCAGAAGTGGCGCGGGCCTTTCTTTTCGGTCACCCCTGCCAACTGAGGCCTATGGCGTGCTCAGCGTCCGGCGCACAGCATCGCGCCAACCAGCAAGTTTGGCTGCGCGCGCAGAGCCATCCATGGCCGGCTGGAACCTCCGCTCCAGCGCCCAGCTCTTCGCGAATTTCTTGGCATCCGGCCACACGCCTGCCTTCGACCCGGCGAGCCACGCGGCACCCAGCGCCGTCGTCTCCAGGATGGTCGGACGGTCGACCGGCGCGTCGAGGATGTCGGCCAGCCTCTGCATGGTCCAGTCCGACGCAACCATGCCGCCGTCGACCCGCAGCACGGTCTTGGCCGAAGCTCCCTTCCAGTCCTTTCGCATGGCGTCGAGCAGGTCGCGCGTCTGGTAGGCGACGGATTCGAGTGCGGCGCGGGCGAATTCCGCCGGCCCGGAATTGCGCGTCAGCCCGAAAATGGCGCCGCGTGCCTCGGCGTCCCAATGCGGCGCGCCGAGCCCGACGAAGGCCGGCACCAGGTAGACGTTTTGCGTTGGATCAGCCTCGGCAGCCAGCTTGCCGCTTTGCTCGGCCTTGCCGATCACCTTGATGCCGTCGCGCAGCCATTGGACCGCGGCGCCGGCAATGAAGATCGAGCCCTCCAGCGCATAAGTGGTCTTGCCGTTCAGCCTGTAGGCAATAGTGGTCAAGAGCCGGTTCTTCGAACGCACAAGGTCGCTGCCGGTGTTGAGCAGCGCAAAGCAGCCCGTGCCGTAGGTGGATTTCATCATGCCCGGCTCGAAACAGGCCTGGCCGATGGTCGCCGCATGCTGGTCGCCGGCAACACCGAGGATTCTTATCTCGGCGCCGAAGAGATTTTTCTCCGTGATTCCATAGTCATCGGCGCAGTCCTTTACCTCGGGTAGCATTTTCGCCGGGATGTTCAGTATCGACAGCAGTTCGTTGTCCCAGGCATTTTTCTCGATATTGTAGACCAGCGTGCGCGACGCGTTGGTGGCATCCGTGGCGTGGACCTTGCCGCCGGTCAGCCGCCAGATCAGAAAGCTGTCGATGGTGCCGGCGAGCAACTCGCCTTTCTCGGCACGACGCCGCGCCCCTTTTACCTTGTCCAGCATCCAGGCGATCTTGGTACCGGAAAAATACGGATCAAGCAGCAGGCCGGTTTTTTTGGTGAACTTTTTCTCCAGTCCCTGCTTCTTCAGTTTCTGGCACAGCGGCGTGGTGCGCCGGTCCTGCCAGACAATGGCATTGTGGATCGGCTTGCCGGTCGCCTTGTCCCAGATGACGATGGTCTCGCGCTGATTGGTGATGCCGAGCGCGGCCACTTCGGATGCAGCCCGGCCGGCCTTCTTCAGCGCCGCCTTCACGGTCGTCACCACGCTCGCCCAGATGTCTTCGGGATCGTGCTCGACCCAGCCGGAGGCCGGATAGTGCTGGATGAATTCCCTCTGCCCGCTGCCGGCGACCTTCATATCGCCGTCGAACAGGATCGCCCGGGTCGAAGTCGTGCCCTGGTCGATGGCAAGGATGTATCCGGTCATTCTGCTTCCCCGCTTAATGCATGTCGCCCAAAGGTGACCTCGGTTTTGGGAGAACGACATGCACAAAAACAAAGACCTAAAGCGCGTTGCATGAATCCGTCTCAACGCGACGCGCTTTAGTCTTTTGCACAAACAGGGGAGACGGCAAGATGCCGCCTCCCCCTATTCTCATGATGCTGGCGCGAGCGCCGACACCAAGGCTACTTCTGCCAGCTCTTCACCAGTTCGTCGTAGTTGATGGTGATCGGCTTTTCCTTCTCGTTCTCGATCTTCAACTGAGGAGCGAGATTGCCCTTCTTGACCGCGTCGGCGTTCCAGTAGGCGAGGTCATGCTCTTCGGCCATCTTCGGGCCGATATCGCCCTGAACGCCCGACTTCTCGATGCGGCTCATGACCTTTTCCTGTTCGCCGCAGAGCGAGTCCATCGCTTCCTGCGCGGTCTTGGCGCCCGACGACGCATCGCCGATCGCCTGCCACCAGAGCTGTGCCAGCTTCGGATAGTCAGGCACGTTGGTGCCGGTCGGCGACCACTGAACGCGGGCCGGCGAACGGTAGAACTCGATCAGGCCACCGAGCTTCGGAGC
>NZ_RZRA01000640.1:0-3357 GCF_003998945.1 Mesorhizobium sp. M7A.F.Ca.CA.003.01.2.1
CGGTGGAAGCATGTGAACTCGCCATCCCAGGCTATGTGACCATCGAGCAGGCCCGCCACGCGCTCGTCCAGTTTGCGCAAGCTTCTTGTATCCTGTGGCCGGACCTCGAGCCGGTGGCGGGCGTGCACGCCGTTGCGCGTGGCTATGGCGGCTACGCCGCCTGAAGATCGATACCCTCCGTGGCGGCTAAAGCCACACCACCATAGAAGGCCCGGCTGGCCCCAGCCGGGCTTTCCCGTTTCCGGCAGCTCGCAAGCAAATCGCAATCCTGTGGCTGGCCGCCTGCCTTGCGCGACAATCCCTGCGTGGAGTGTTGGGAAGAGCCCGCGCAAAAATCTTTATGAAATTCCTATTTCTTTCCACTGCGCTCCGTCTCGAACCTTTATGGCGATCGGGTCCATATTCCCTTCAGAAAACACATTCGGTTTCGTCGCCAAAGATGCGACGGGACACTTTCGATATATTGCGAACTCTCCTGTCAAGTTCGCAAAGTACAAAAGAACAAAAGGAATAAAAACAATGGATATGGCCGTTATCGGAATCGGAATTTTGTTCTTTGCCCTTTGTTTCGCCTACATAAAAGCTTGCGACGCTCTCTAGAGCGAGGCTGAAAAAATGATCGTCGACTATATTCTCGGTGGCGGCGTTACGCTGTTCCTGCTCGCCTACCTGACCTACGCCCTCGTTCGTCCAGAACGCTTCTGAAGGCACGGAAAGCCACAGCCATGACACTGAACGGTTGGATACAGATCCTGGTCTATTGCGGGATCGTCATATTGCTGGTGAAGCCGCTCGGCGGCTACATGCACCGCGTCTTCGACGGCGACCGGACGCTGCTCTCGCCCGTCTTCGGCCCGCTCGAGCGCGGGCTGTACCGTGTTTGCGGAACCAGCGAACGGGAGGAACAGCACTGGACCACCTATGCGGTCGCCCTGCTGCTCTTCAACCTTGCCGGCTTCCTGGTGCTCTACGCCCTGCAGCGCCTGCAGGGCAGCCTGCCCTACAACCCGGCCGGCATGACAGCGGTTGAACCAGGGCTCGCCTTCAACACCGCCGCCAGCTTCATGACCAACACCAACTGGCAGAACTATGGTGGCGAGAGCACGATGTCCTATCTCGTGCAGATGGCTGGGCTGACGGTGCAGAACTTCGTTTCGGCGGCCACGGGCATTGCCATAGCCATCGCGCTGATCCGCGGCTTTGCCCGGGCTTCGGGCAAGTCGATCGGCAATTTCTGGGTCGATATGACCCGCTCCACACTCTATTTGCTGCTGCCGTTCTGCGTCGTGCTGACGCTGGCCTATGTCTGGCTCGGCATGCCGCAGACGCTGGGCGCCTATGTCAACGCCACGACGCTCGAAGGCGCGCAGCAGACCATCGCCGTCGGCCCGGTCGCTTCGCAGGTGGCCATCAAGATGCTCGGCACCAATGGCGGCGGCTTCTTCAACGCCAATGCCGCGCACCCGTTCGAGAACCCCGACGCGATCTCCAACCTGATCCAGATGGTGTCGATCTTCGCCATCGGCGCCGCCTTGACCAATGTCTTCGGCCGCATGATCGGCAACCAGCGCCAGGGCTGGGCGATCCTCTCGGCCATGGGCGTCATGTTCATCGCCGGTGTCGCCATCTGCTACTGGGCGGAAGCCGCCGGCAACCCGCTGGTGCATGCGCTGGGCATCGACGGCGGCAACATGGAGGGCAAGGAGACACGTTTCGGCATCGCCTTGTCGGCGCTGTTTGCCGTCATCACCACGGCCGCTTCCTGCGGCGCTGTCAACGCCATGCACGGCTCGTTCACGGCGCTCGGCGGCATGATCCCGATCATCAACATGCAGCTTGGCGAAGTCATCGTCGGCGGTGTCGGCGCGGGCCTCTACGGCATCCTGATGTACATCGTCGTCGCCGTCTTCGTCGCCGGCCTGATGGTCGGTCGCACGCCCGAATATCTCGGCAAGAAGATCGAGGCCAAGGAGGTCAAGATGGCGATGCTGGCCATATTGTGCCTGCCGCTGGCGATGCTGATCTTCACGGCCATCGCCGTCGTGCTGCCGACCGGCGTGGCGTCGATGGGCAATGCCGGCCCGCACGGCTTCTCCGAGGTCCTCTATGCCTACACGTCGGCGGCGGCCAACAACGGTTCGGCCTTTGGCGGCCTCAGCGGCAACACGCCCTGGTACAACATCACCATCGGCATCGGCATGCTGATGGGCCGCTTCCTGGTCATCATCTCGGCGCTGGCCATTGCCGGCTCGCTGGTGGCGAAGAAAACGGTTCCGGCCTCCGCCGGCACCTTCCCGACCGACGGCCCGCTGTTCGTCGGGCTGCTGATCGGCGTCATCCTGATCGTCGGTGGCCTCACCTTCTTCCCCGCGCTCGCCGTCGGGCCGATCATCGAGCACCTGGCGATGGCTCACGGGCAGACCTTCTGAGACCGCCATGTCGTGGTTCAATGCCATGCGCCGCAAGGTCGCCCACAGGGACGATCACGGAAAGGAGGAGGGACCTCCTCCTTTCCCGACCCTGTCGACGTTTCTCGGCCTTGCGGCAGTCATGCTCGTCCTCTGGCTGCTGGCCTACGGGCCGCCCCATCTCTTTTCGGCATCCGATCATCCGGTGCCGTCCAACAACACCGAAGCCGGAGCTTCAAAATGAGCAACTCGAAATCAGCCAGCATCATGGATGCCAGCATCCTGCTTCCCGCCATCGGCGGCGCCTTCCGCAAGCTCGACCCGCGCACGCTGGCCAGGAACCCGGTGATGTTCGTCGTTGCCGTCGTCTCGGCGCTCACCACCGTGCTGTTCGTCAAGGACCTGGTCTCCGGCGGCGGCAATCTCGGCTTCACGCTGCAGATCATCATCTGGCTTTGGTTCACCGTGCTGTTCGCCAACTTCGCCGAAGCGGTCGCAGAAGGCCGCGGCAAGGCGCAGGCGGATTCGCTGCGCAAGGCACGCACCGAGACCAAGGCCAAGCTTTTAACCGGTGAAGACCGCACCAAATACAAACTTGTGCCCGGCACCAGCCTCAAGGTCGGCGATGCCGTGCTGGTCGAGGCCGGCGACATCATCCCGTCCGACGGCGAAGTGATCGAAGGCGTCGCTTCGGTCAACGAGGCCGCGATCACGGGCGAATCCGCGCCGGTGATCCGCGAATCCGGCGGCGATCGTTCGGCGGTCACCGGCGGCACGCAGGTGCTGTCCGACTGGGTTCGCGTGCGCATCACGGCGGCTTCCGGCCACACCTTCCTCGACCGCATGATCTCGCTGGTCGAAGGTGCGGAGCGCCAGAAGACGCCGAACGAGATCGCGCTCAACATCCTGCTCGTCGGCATGACGCTGATCTTCGTGCTGGCCACCGCGA
>NZ_RZRA01000641.1:0-3354 GCF_003998945.1 Mesorhizobium sp. M7A.F.Ca.CA.003.01.2.1
TCCCTGGGCTGATGCATGCCGACCTCGGCGGTTACCACGTCGACGACATCGAGATTGTCTGCGCATTCGATGTCGCCAAGAGCAAGGTTGGCCTCGACGTCGCGGAAGCGATCTACGCCGCCCCCAACAACACGTTCCGCTTTGCCGACGCCATGACAACCGGCGTTCGCGTCGAGCGCGGACCGACGCTGGACGGGATCGGCAAATATTTGCGCGACGAGATTGAAGAAGCTCCCGAGCCGGTTGCCAATGTCACCGAGATCCTGCGTGACAGCAGCGCTGACGTGCTGGTTTCCTACCTGCCGGTGGGTTCCGAGGAGGCGACCTGCTTCTATGCCGAATGCGCACTCGAGGCCGGCTGCGCCTTCGTCAATTGCATACCGGTCTTTATCGCCTCACGTCCGGAATGGCGACGGCGCTTTGAGCAGCGCGGGCTGCCGCTGGTCGGCGACGACATCAAGAGCCAGGTCGGCGCGACCATCGTGCATCGGTTGCTAGCCAATCTCTTCCGTGAACGCGGCGTACGCATCGACCGCACCTATCAACTGAATTTCGGCGGCAACACCGATTTTCTCAACATGCTGGAACGCGAGCGGCTGGAATCGAAGAAAATCTCCAAGACACAGTCCGTGGCCAGCCAGTTCGATGTTCCCCTGGAGCCGGGCAACATCCATGTCGGCCCGAGCGACCATGTGCCTTGGCTCACCGATCGCAAGTGGGCCTATATAAGGGTCGAAGGCACGACCTTCGGCGGCGTGCCGCTCAATGCCGAGCTCAAGCTGGAGGTCTGGGATTCGCCCAACTCGGCCGGCGTGGTGATCGATGCGGTACGCTGCGCCAAGCTGGCGCTCGATCGCGGCATAGCCGGCGCGCTGACCGGTCCCTGCAGCTATTTCATGAAGTCGCCTCCGGAACAGTTCACCGACGCCGAAGCGCGGCAGCGCACGCTCGCTTTTATCGCAGGCAAGGACGAGCCTTTGCTCGATGCCGCAGAATGACGACGACCTTCTTTCTGATCCGCCATGCGGCACACGAAAATGTCGGCTCCTATCTGGCAGGCCGTATGGACGGCGTTTGCCTCGGCGATGCCGGTAAGGCGCAGGCAACGCAGCTTGGCTGCCGCATGGCCCGGGAGCCCATCGTCGCGATCTTGTGCAGCCCGCGCGAGCGTACCCGAGAGACGGCGCTGCCAATTGCGCTCGCCTGCGGTGTCGGAGAAATCGCGATCTGCGCCGAACTTGACGAGATCGACTTCGGCGACTGGTCGGGAAAGACTTTCGATGAGCTGAATGGCGACGCCAGCTGGCGAGCCTGGAATGATCAGCGGCAAGTGGCAAGGACACCGAGTGGCGAGACCATGCACGATGTCCAGCAGCGCGTCGTCGCGGTGATGAATGCTGTCCACGAGCAGCATCCGAATCAGTGTGTCGCCCTGGTCAGCCACGCCGATGTGATCAAGGCCGCCGTCTGCAAGGTCCTTGGCTTGCCGGCCGGCGACTGCTTTCGCTTCGACATCGATCCCGCTTCGATCACGACGATCGTATCGGGGGACTGGGGGGCGAAGCTGATCCGATTGAACGAAGTTGCCTGACGAGGATTTGCCGGATGCAGATGGTCATTTTCGGTCTTACCGTCACGTCTTCATGGGGCAACGGCCATGCCACCTTATGGAGGGGACTGATCCGAGCCCTCGCCCGGCGCGGCTGGTCCGTTACCTTCTTCGAACGCGACACGCCCTACTATGCCGGAGCGCGCGATCTTGATCGCCTGGACGGCGGCAACGTCGTGCTCTACCCGGACTGGGAGGACATCCGCCGGGTCGCGGAGCAAACAGTCAAACAATCGGATGTCGTTATTGTCACCTCTTATTGTCCCGACGCCGTGGACGCCTCGCGGCTGGCGCAGCAGGCAGGCCGCGGACTGCGTGTGTTCTACGATCTGGACACTCCGGTCACGCTTGCCCGCATCGAACAAGGTGAGCGTCCACCCTATTTCGGCCCTGAGGGTCTTGCCGATTTCGACCTCGTCCTGAGTTACACCGGCGGCTCGGCGGTCGACGCGCTGAAGACGGTTCTGGGTGCGCGCCATGTGGTGCCGCTCTATGGGCACGTCGATCCCGACCAACACCGGCCGGCAGAGAAGCGGGCCGAATTCGCCGGTGATCTGTCCTATCTCGGGACCTACGCGGCGGATCGCCAGGCCGGCGTCGAAAAGCTGCTGGTCCGCACCGCCGCGCGTCTACCGGATCAGCGCTTCATCATCGGCGGCGCACAGTATCCGCAGGAATTCCCGTGGGGCGACAACATCTTCTTCGTCAGGCATCTGCCACCGGCCGATCATCCGGCGTTTTTCTCATCCTCCCGACTGACGCTGAATGTCACCCGCGAGGCGATGGTGCAAAAAGGCTGGTGTCCTTCGGGCCGGTTGTTCGAAGCGGCGGCATGCGGGGTGCCGATCATAACCGACACCTGGCCTGGCCTGAGCAGCTTCTTCGAGCCCGGCAGCGAGATCCTGCTGGCCCACGACACCGATGACGTGGTCGCGGCGCTCGCCTTGCCGGCAGATGAACTCGATGCCATCAAAACCCGTGCGCGCGAACGGGTTCTGGATGAACACACTTCTGCCCGGCGCGCGGCGGAGCTGGACCACATTCTAAACGACGCCTTTCAAAGATCTCCCCGCGAACCGATGATGGAAGCAGTCTGATGTTGGGCATTGTGCCCGCTGCCGGGCGCGGCAGCCGCATTCAACCGCTCGGCTTCTCGAAAGAGCTGCTGCCGGTAGGCAGTCGGATCGATGGACAGACGGAGCGTCCCTGCGCGGTGAGCGAGTACCTGGTGCGGCGGATGGTGCGCGCCGGCGTCGACAAGATCTGTTTCATCATCGGATCGGGCAAATCCGACATTCTCGAATATTACGCCGCCGGCTATGGTGACGCTGCGGCTCTGTTCGTGGTGCAGCCCAACCCTGTTGGACTTTGCGATGCGATTTTTCGGGCAGCGCCTCTCGTCGCGCCCGACGAGACGGTTTTGATTGGTTTGCCCGATACGATCTGGTTCCCCGAGGACGGCTTCTCCTGCCTGCCGGATAGTTCCCTATCGTTTCTGCTCTTCCCGGTGGACCGCCCGGAATTTTTCGATGCCGTGGTTCTCGACGAGGGAGATCGGGTGAAGGAAATTCTGGTCAAGCGGCAAGACGCTGCCACGAACTGGATCTGGGGGGCGTTCAAGATGCCGGGCCGGATCTTGCACCAACTCGCTGCACTCTGGCGTGAACGGGACCGGCGTGACGAATATATCGGCACCCTGATCAATGCCTATCTGGCTGCCGGCGGTGAAGCCTACGGTGTCAGGG
>NZ_RZRA01000642.1:0-3354 GCF_003998945.1 Mesorhizobium sp. M7A.F.Ca.CA.003.01.2.1
GAACCGCTCGTCGGCGCAGAACGGCTTCAGCGCTTGTTGTAGTGCATACCCTGCGAAAAGAAGACGGTCTGCGTGCCGGCGGCAATCGTCAGCTTCGGAGCGTTAGTCACTTTCTTGGCCATTTTTATCCCTTTCCTGACCCCCATTTGGGATCCGTTGAAAGACCCCCAGAATGGGATCCGCGTGAAGAAAGGTAAGGTCGGAAGAGTTAATGGTTTGTTAAAATTATAGTAAAACCACGAGCCGAAGACGGACGTGTGGATTATCTTTCCTGGCATTAAAGTGTAAAATATCGATTTTATTCAGATACAGAGTAGACAATCGTTGGCATACGCTTTATCGGCGTACGCTTATTCTTATTTGGCGTAAGACACGGCGATCCGAGGGATTAGCCCAACCCGTCCCGGGTCAGGCTGACAACCAGTTGGTCGACGCCCGCATCGTCGAGGCTGATGACATGCGCCATGCTGATGGCATCCCTTGCCTGGATATTGGCAATGTCGCGCCGCATGATGACGGACACGAATGCCGGGCCGGCCTCCGTCAGAAGCATGGCCTTGCCCATCAGCACCGGTTCGGAGATGGGAGCCCATTGCACGGAGATCAGCGACGGCTCTCCGGTCTGTCGGCGATTGATGCCGCTGAAATAGATCCAGTTCAGCCGCGAGATCGCCACGCCATAGTGATTGCCGCGCGCTCGTGCCCAGGTCGATCCCTGGCGCTCCGACCATCCGGTGACCCTTCGGAAGGTGACCAGTTCGGCTTCGCGCCGCACGAAGGTCACCGAGCGCATCAGGAGGTCGAGGCGGCCCGGGATCGAGAAATAGGTGAAATAGGTGCCGCCCGCGATCGAAGGACTGGGAGGGCGGATCATCTGGTTGAACAGGCTCTCGGAAACCGGCGGCAGGCCACGCATCGCGGGCTCGGGTGCGCCGGGATCCTGGTACAGTTCGGCCTCGTCGATCCGAAAGTAATCGCATATCAGCTTGGCGGTGGCCTTGTTGGGAACGGTCTGCCCTTGCAGGTAGCGTTCGAACTGCGTGCGATTGATGTGCAGCTCACGGCATACCGCACTTACGGAGGCATGGTCCTTGCTCAGCCGTCTAAGATTTGCAGCGAGATTCTCGCGAATTGACACGTCTTTGCTTCCGCGGGCGGGTTTTTCATTTCAACTCGAAATCCATATAGCGTCTCCGGTCGCCCCCGCCGAAACGCCTTGGCCACAACGCACAGAAAAAACTGATTTGGTAACGTCAATTTAGTGGGGCGGTTTGCAAAAAAAACGGAAACAATCGACGAGCGCTTCCGCCATAAGTCCAATTGACAAAAGTCTTGCCGGAGATTGCGAAAACAGGCGGCGCGGCGCGCGGCCTTTTAGGCGCGCCGGCACGGCAAATGCCAGCCGTGGAGGCAAGCCCGGACGAGCGTCGCGGAGTGCATATGGCGCGGAGAGCGAGGAATTAATCCGCTGGTGGAGCTGAGGAGGATCGAACTCCTGACCTCGTCATTGCGAACGACGCGCTCTCCCAGCTGAGCTACAGCCCCGTCCAGCGGATGGGCGCATTTATCGGGCGCTGCGGTTTCCTGTCAAGGCGGAGGTTTGCCGAAATCCAGTGGCTGGCAGCCGTACCGGCGCACCGTGGCAGGCGGCCCTTGCCGGTTTCGCGTGCAATGGCTACATGTCGGCAACAATTGGAGACCGGCATGCTCGCCCTCATTCAGACAATCGTCATGGCGCTCGACCTCTACTGGTGGATCATCATCGCATCGGCGATCTTTTCCTGGCTTTACGCCTTCAACGTCGTCAACTCGCGCAATCAGTTCGTCGGTTCCATCGGCAACATGCTCTATCGGCTGACCGAACCGGCGTTGCGGCCGATCCGCCGTTTCATGCCGGACCTTGGCGGCATCGACATCTCGCCGATCATCCTGCTTCTGATCCTGTTCTTCCTGCGGCAGTTCATATTGACCAGTGTGGCGCCTCTGGTCCTGTGAGCCCGATGATCGTATGAGCGCGCCGTTTCGCCTGCGCGATGATGGTGTCGACGTGTTTGTCCGGCTGACGCCGAAGGCTGCGCTGGACAGGCTCGAAGGCATCGAGACCACGGCGGACGAGCGAAGCCATCTGAAAGCGCGCGTCCGCGCCGTGCCGGAAAACGGCGCCGCCAATCATGCGCTCGAAAAGCTGATTGCCAAGGCGATTGGCGTGCCGGGGTCCGCCGTCTCGGTTGTCGCCGGCGGCACGGCGCGGCTGAAGACCGTGCGCATTGAAGGCGATCCGGAGACGTTGGCGAAAAGCATCGAGGCGCTCGGCCATCAGGCCTGATGTCCTTGCCGGAGGGTCAATCCCCCAGCGGCAAACGCGGATCGTCAACTTTCAACGTGTTGACGCTCTGCTTGATGCGGCGCAGATTTTCCAGAACCCTTGGTCCGCGCGTCTCGGCGACCGAGGTGACGATCATGTCGACGATCGACAGCAGCGCATAGCGCGACGATGTCGGCTTGTAGATATTGCCGTCTTCCAGCGACTGGAAATGGATGACCGTGTCGGCGACCTTGGCGAGCGCGGAGTCCGGCGGGGTGATGGCGATCGTCGTGGCGCCATATTGCTGGGCGACCTGCACCGCATCGATGACCGATCGTGCATAGCCGGAGACGGAGAAGGCGATCAGCGTGGTGTCGGGGGTGGCGACGGCGGCGTACATGCGTTGCAACTGTCCGTCGATTTGCGCCAGCACCGACACGCCAAGCCTGAACAGCCGGTTCTGCATTTCGGTCGCCATCATCGACGAAATGCCACCGGAGCCGATGCACAGCACATTGCCGGAAACCGCGATGCGTGCGGCGACGGCGACCAGCGTCGTCATGTCGAGGTTTTCGCTGGCGCGCTGGATGGCCGATATCGCCGCTTCGGTGATGGCGGAAGCGATGCGCTGTTCGCGGGCATCGCGGCTCAACGGCTCCGGCGACAGATACTGGCCGCCGATGGCGATGGCTTGCGCCAGATAGAATTTGAAGTCGCGCAGGCCCTCGCAGCCGAGGTTGCGGCAGAACCGCGTCACCGTCGGCTCGCTGACACCGACGCGCGCGGCAATTTCCGAAATCGCCGCCTTGGAAACGAAGTCGAGGTCTGCCAGCACGAAGCCGGCCAGCTTGCGATCCGACTTCGTTCCGTCCTGCGACATCAGCTGCAGGCGCGTGATGATGTCGGCCGGCGTCTTCATGCTGATATTTTCATAGAGGCAGGCCCGTCGCCTTGTCGAACAGATGGATGTTGCCGGGATCGACCGAGACCGGCAGCAGGTCTCCCGGCCTGACCGGCACCCTGTCACGGAACACGGCGCGTACCGTATC
>NZ_RZRA01000643.1:0-3345 GCF_003998945.1 Mesorhizobium sp. M7A.F.Ca.CA.003.01.2.1
GCGCATACCAGACGCTGCCGCCACCGCCGATGATGGCTATGGCAAGCGAAAGCAACGTCAGGAAGGCAGTTTTGAGCATGAAGGGCCGGGGACACCGAAGAGTTGCCGCTCGGGGATATCGCGGCGCAGGGCCTTGTGGCAAGCGGGCCGATGTAGAATTGCAGCCGCCTCTTCCTTCTCCACCTGCGGGAGACGGTGGCCGAGCGAAGCTCGGTCGGATGAGGGGTGTTCCAGCTTCGCAAGGACGGTGATCCGGCCAGCACCCCTCAACCGTCTCGGCGCTGCGCGCCGATCCACCTTCTCCCACAGGTGGAGAAGGAAGAGGCGCGCCATCACAGCGCCGACAGCGTCTCCGGCGGTTGAGGCGTATTGAGGACGGGCGCCGACTGGAACAGGCTGGTCATGTCCCGCAGCGTCTGCGTCGTGCGGCTGGACAGCACCGGCGGCCGTTCGGCGGCTGCATCGGCCACCGCCTGCGCGTCGCTCTTCTTCTGTGCTTCCTCGGCTTTGGCAGCGATCTCCTCGTCGACGAAGGGCTTGTCGATGCCCGGGATCGGCTTGAGGTCGATGTTCTGGTGCGCATAGACCATCAGGCGCTGCCATACCATCGCAGGCAGCGAGCCGCCGGTCATGTTCTTGGTCGGCGTGAAATCGTCATTGCCCATCCATACCGCCGCCGTGTAGTTGCCGGTGAAGCCGACAAACCAGGCGTCGCGGTAGGATTGCGTCGTGCCCGTCTTGCCGGCGACGACGATGTTGGGAAGTTGGGCCCGCCGCGCCGTGCCCATCACCGGTACTGCCGCCAGCATGGTGTTCATCGATTTCAGCGCCTGCTCCGACAACACCCGGTGTGGCGGCGGCGCATCCTTGGCGAAATCATAAACCACCTCGCCGGTGCGGGTGACGAGTTGGCTGATGCCGTGCCGGAAGCCGACGAAACCGTTGTCGGCGAACACGCTGTAGCCCGTCGCCTGGTCCATCACCGTCATGCCCGAGGTGCCCAGCACCATCGTCTTGTGCGCTTCGAGCGGCGATTCCACGCCCATCGCCTCGGCCATGGCCTTGATCGGCCCGATGCCAAGGTGATCCTTGGCCAGCCGAACCGGCACGGTGTTGATCGATTTGGCCATAGCCATGATCAGAGTTACATTGCCCGCCGATCCGCCGCTGTAATTGTGCGGCGACCAGGACCCCCAGCTGATCGGGCCGCCGGAGATGATGGAGTTGGGCGTGAAGCCGTGTTCCATCGCCGTTGCATAGACATAGGGTTTGAATGACGAGCCGGTCTGGCGCAGCGCCTTGGTGGCGCGGTTGAACTGGCTGGCGCCATAGTCGCGGCCGCCGACGATGGCGCGCACGGCGCCGTTGGTCTCGATGACGACGACGGCACCTTCGGTGACGTTGTACTCCTTGCCGAACTGGCGCAGGTGGAACTCCACCGATTCTTCCGCTGCCTTCTGGATGTTCGCGTCGAAGGTGGTGTGGGCAACAAGCGAGTGCTGGCCCGGTTTGGCGATCTTCTTGACCTCGTCGAATGCCCAGTCGAGGTAATAGTCCGGACTTTTCTGCTCGCCGCGGTCGACGACATCGGCCGGATGCAGCCTTGCCTGCAGAACCTGCCCCTCGGTCATGAAGCCGGAATCGACAAGGTTGGACAGCACCACATTGGCGCGTGCGCGCGCTGCCGGCAGGTTGATGTGCGGCGCATATTTGGTCGGCGCCTTGAACAGCCCGGCCAGCATCGCCGCCTCGGCGAGGTTCAGATCCTTGACGCTCTTGCCGAAATAGAAATCGGCGGCCGCCTCGATGCCGAACGTACCGCCCCCCATGTAGGCTCGATCGAGATAGAGCTGCAGGATTTCCTTCTTCGACAGATTGGCCTCGAGCCACAGCGACAGGAAGGCTTCCTTGATCTTGCGCTCTAGCGTGCGCTCATTGGTGAGGAACAGGTTCTTGGCCAGCTGCTGGGTTATGCTCGAGCCGCCCTGAACGACGGAATTGGCCCGCACATTCTCGAAGATGGCGCGGGAAAGGCCGAGCACATCGATGCCGTAGTGATCGAAGAAGCGGCGATCCTCGGTAGCAAGCACCGCCTTGATGACGTGATCGGGCATCTCGTCGACCGGCACGGAATCGCGCTGGATGATGCCGCGCTGGCCGATCTCGTTGCCATAGCGGTCGAGGAAGGTGACGGCGAAGTCGCCCTGGGCGCGCCAGTCGCCGGCCGTATCCTGGAAAGCCGGAATGGCCAGCGCCAGCATCACCACGATGCCGCCGGCGCCGAGCGTAAAACCTTCGCTCAACACTTCGATGATGCCACGGCGCCAGCCGTTGACGCGGAAGCGCCGCGAGAAGATCGTCGCCGATTCCCAGAACTGGCGCGCCTTGAAGCCGATCTCGTAGAGCGAGGAATCGATCCACGCGTCGAGCGCCAGCAGCCGGGCGGCGATCGGACCTCTTCTCTTGCGCGGTTCGGGACTGGCCATTCGGAATCCGGCTAGCAATTGCACGACCTGAGTACCGCAAACCGGCAATTTCAGGGCGATGCATTCCGCAAGACTATTCCTCCATTTTTCCAGCACTCACAAGGGCAGCGAAGACACAGTATCGGGTTTGTTGCTGAGGGGCGAGCCGGCTCAGGCCGGTTCGCGCTTCAGCGCCTGCGCCATGCAGTGGATGCCGCCGCCGGTCTTCGAAATCTCGCTCATGTCGACGGCCGCGACCTCGAAACCGCGGGCCTTGAGCTGGCCGATCAGCGACTGGCTGGAGGTCGGCGCGATCACCCGGTCCTTGCCCAGCGACATGAAGTTGCAGCCGAGCGCCATCGTGTCCTGGAACGGCACGTCGATGATCTCGTGGCCTTTGCCCTTCAGCCAGTCGACAATGCCGGGCTCGGTGCAGGCAAGGCAGACGGCGGTCAGTTTTTCGGCGATCGGCACCACCATCAGGTCGATATGGACGTAATATTCGTCGATGAAGGCGATGCGGGTTTCCCAGCCTTCCTTGTCGAACCAGGCCTGCACCTGGCGCGCACCTTCCTCCTGCGTGCGCGCGCCGCCGCAGCCTATCAGCACGACGCCATCCTCGATGACGTTGAAGTCGCCGCCCTCGAACGTACCAGCCGTGACCATGTCGTAGATCGGGATGCCGAGTTTTTCATAGGTGCGGATCGCGGCATAGTTCTCGCCGCGCCGCCACCAGTTGGCCATGGCGGTGATGAAGGCGCCGTAGGGCGTCATGACGCTGGAATCGCGGGAATAGACCTGCATCGGCAGCTCGGGCGTCGGCTCGTGCCAGTGGATGTTGACGCCGAAATGCTCGTAGGCGGCGACCAGGTCCTTGTGC
>NZ_RZRA01000644.1:0-3345 GCF_003998945.1 Mesorhizobium sp. M7A.F.Ca.CA.003.01.2.1
GCATCATCTCGTCGGCCGACTGGGGCACCAAGATCACCAACAACACCGCCGGCACCGTCGCCACCCAGATCTATGGCGGCTGGTATGAGGGCACCATTCGCACCGAATCTGCCGGCGAAAACGGCAAATGGGGCGTCTATCTGATGCCGAGCCTCACCGCCGACGGGCCGCGCGCCGCCAATCTCGGCGGGTCCTCGCTGGCCATCACCTCGGCTTCCAAGAACAAGGAGGCTGCCTACGCCTATCTGAAATACACGCTCGGAACCAATGAAGGCCAGATCACGATGCTGAAGGAGTTCGGCCTGGTACCGTCCCTGGTCTCGGCACTCGACGATCCCTATGTCGCACAAGGCCTGTCTTACTGGGGCGGCCAGGCGGTATGGAAGGACATTCTCGGCACCTTGCCGAAGGTTGTTCCGAGCCGCGGCACGCAGTTCCAGAGCGACGCCGAAATCATCGTCCGCGCCGTGCAGACCAAGTATCTGGCCGGCGGCTATCCTGACGCCAAGGCGGCGCTCGACGATGCCGCAAGCCAGATCGCGGCGGCGACCGGACTGCCCGTCAAATCTTGATCACCGCTTCTCCTTCTCCCCTTGTGGGAGAAGGTGGATCGGCGCGATAGCGCCGAGACGGATGACGGGTGCTCCAGCGGAGTGAGACGTTTGCGTTCTCTGGAACACCCCCTCATCCGTCGCCTTCGGCGACACCTTCTCCCACAAGGGGAGAAGGGAAGACCCAGGCGACGGCGTGAAACAACAAGCGGTAGAAGGAGGAGCAAGATGCGCAATCGTAACGCCACGGCCTATCGCTTCCTCACGCCCTATCTGCTGATCTTCGCGATCTTCTGGGTGTGGCCGATCATCAGCTCCTTCATGATCTCCTTCCAGGCAACGCGCACCGTGCCGTGGCGGTTCGCGCCGAGCTTCAACTGGGGCCGGTTGATCGGCGATCCGGCCTTCTTCAACGCCCTGAAGAACACGCTGCTCATCCTGGTCATCCAGGTGCCGGTGATGATCTCGCTGGCGCTCGTCATGGCGGTGCTTTTGAACTCGCCGCTCTTGAAGGCGCGTGGCCTCTACCGCTTCGCCTTCTTCGCCCCGGTCGTGGTCGGCGAGGTTGCCTATTCGGCGGTGTTCCGGCTGATGTTCAACCTCGATTTCGGCATCATCAACAAGCTCCTGAACAGCGTCGGCCTGCCCAAGATCGACTGGTTCTCCAACGTCACGCCGGCGATGGCGCTGATCATGATCGCGGTGACCTGGCGCTGGGCCGGTTACAACGCCATCATCCTGCTCGCCGGCATGCAGTCCATTCCCGAAGACGTCTACGAGGCGGCGACGCTCGACCGCGTCAGCAAGCTCAAGCAGTTCTTCTACATCACCCTGCCGCTGCTGAAGCCGGTCATCGTGTTCTGTCTCGTGCTGTCGATCATCGGCACCATGCAGCTGTTCACCGAGCCCTTCCTGATCACCGAGCGCGGCGGGCCGGGCGGCGGCACGGAGACGCTTGGCCTGCTGCTTTACCGCCAGGGCTTTCGGTCGCTCAACTTCGGCTACGCCTCGGCCGTCGCCTACACCATGGCCGGGCTGGCGATCGCCATCACGCTGGCGCAGCTGTGGCTGACGAGGGAACCGAAATGAGTTCGCGCTCCTCCGCCAGGCTGGGACGCAGCATCGCTCTGCATCTGTTCCTGACGCCGCTGGCGCTGATCTGGCTGTTTCCGCTGTGGATGATGGTGGTGTTCTCGACCATGCCCGACAACGGCATCTTCAGCCCCGGCATCGAGCTTTTGCCGCACGGCAATTTCATCGACAATTTCAACAATCTGCAGCGTGACACGAACTTCGTCGGCGCCATCGGCATTTCGGTCTCGGTGGCGGTGACCTACACCATCCTGTCGGTGCTGCTGACGTCGATGGCCGGCTGGGCGCTGGCCCGATACCAGTTCTTCGGCAAGGGCGCGGTCGTCGCCATCATACTGGGCACCATAACGCTGCCCTATGCGGTCGTGCTGATCCCGCAGTTCATCATGGTGGCGCGCGACTTCAAGCTCGCCAACACCTGGGTGGCGCTGATCGTTCCGCCGCTGTTCAATTCGCTCGGCGTGCTGTTCATGCGGCAGAGTTTTTCGATGATGCCGGACGACCTCTTCGATGCGGCGCGCGTCGAGGGCGTGAAGGAGTGGCGCATCTTCCTCTTTGTCGCGCTGCCTTTGGCGCGGCCGATGCTGGCCGCACTCGCCATCATCCTGTTCCTCGCCTCCTGGAACAATTATCTGTGGCCGCTTTTGATCAACAGCCAGCCTGGTTCGATGACGGCGCCGGTGGCGCTCGGCACGCTGATCGGCCTCACCAAGGTGTCATGGGGCGGCATCATGGCGGGCGCTGTAATGCTGACGGTGCCGATGCTGGTCGTCTTCGTGCTGCTGCAGCGCCCTTTCATCGCCGGCATTTCCGCCGGCGCGGTCAAGTAAGGGGCAGCATGGCAACGGTCACGCTCACCAATGTCGTCAAGCGCTTCGGCGTCTTCGAGGTCGTCCATGGCGCCAGCATGGACATCAAGGACGGCGAGTTCGTCGTCTTCGTCGGCCCCTCCGGCTGCGGAAAATCGACGCTGCTCAGGATGATCGCCGGGCTCGAGGACATCAGCGGCGGCGAAATCGCCATCGGCGGCAAGGTGGTCAATGATGTCGAGGCGGCCGACCGCGGCATCGCCATGGTGTTCCAGTCCTACGCGCTGTATCCGCATATGAGCGTCGAACAGAACCTCTCTTTCGGCCTGCGCATGACCGGCAATCCAAAAGCCGACACCGAACGGCGGGTGAAGCGGGCGTCCGAGATCCTGCGCATCAGCGAATTGATGGACAGGCGCCCGAAAAAACTCTCAGGCGGCCAGCGCCAGCGCGTCGCCATCGGCCGCGCCATCGTACGCGAACCGCAGGTGTTTCTGTTCGATGAGCCGCTCTCCAATCTCGACGCCGAATTGCGCGTCCAGATGCGCGTCGAGATCTCCCGGCTCCATAAGGAACTGGGCACGACAATGATCTATGTCACCCACGACCAGACCGAGGCGATGACGCTCGCCGACAGGATCGTCGTGATGCGCGCCGGCCATATCGAGCAGATCGGCCGGCCACTCGATCTCTACGACAACCCCGACAATCAGTTCGTCGCCGGCTTTGTCGGCTCGCCGAAGATGAATTTCATCAAAGGCCGGGTTGTCGGGCACGATGCACCTGGCGTCGTGGTCGAACTGGCGGGCCAGGAGAAGACCCGCATCACGCTACCGCTGACTGGCACTGCGCCCGAAATAGGCAGCCCAAAAATCGGCAGCAAGGTCATTGTC
>NZ_RZRA01000645.1:0-3340 GCF_003998945.1 Mesorhizobium sp. M7A.F.Ca.CA.003.01.2.1
GATGCGCGCCGGCGACGAAACATGATCGTCGGCAGCAAGCGCCAGCAACCGCAACCGGCTTTCGCGCGCCTGGTCCTGATCGGCATCGAATTCCCACGTCACCTCAGGTCGATCGAACTGAAGCGATGGGACGTGAACGGTGTCGCCCCAAATCAGAATGCGTTCGCCACCGCTCGAAACACGAAAGCAGCTGTGTCCCGCTTCATGGCCATGGGCTTCGACAATGTCGACATGTGTCCCGATACGGTCTCCGGCCTCGAAGGGTTCCGCCATGCTGTGAAATCGTTCGAGCCGCGCTTCGGCGCGAAAAAAGCCGAGTTCTTCCCCGGGAACGAGCAAACGCGCCAGGCGCGGGAAAGCGTCGCGGCCGTCGGCAAGCACAAGACCATGGATGTGGTCGAGATGGGTGTGGGTGAAACAGACGGCACGGACTCGTCCGGCATCGATGCCAGCTTCGTCCAGCGCCTCGGGAAGTCGGCCCATGGTGGGATGCCAGGCGTTCGAGGCACCGGTATCGATCAGGATGATTCCGTCTCCATCGTCAATCGCGAAGGCATTGACGGACAGTCTGAGTTGACCACCAACCAATGCGACTTGTTGCGGCAATTCATCGCCAAATGGCTTGTCGCCGGGTTGCCGAAGCCGTCCGATCGGCATGTCGACATAGCCATCGCGCAAGGAGGTGATGCGCAAGTCACCAAGATCGTAGGTCTGATAAAGGTCGCCCGAAGCCATGCGGTGCATTTTTTCCGATCCGTCTGCAGACAACCGGCAACATGCGACGGGCCAGCTGCGTCGGCAACCCGCCCGCTCAATTCGATCTGTGCCATGGGTGCGTGCGTCGCCTGCCGTGGCCGGATGATGCAGTCGGCGAGGCGGTCCGTTTCGTTCAACTCGCCGGCATGGTGCTGATACCCTGATGTCACGATAGCCTCGGCCCAATCGGGGTTGGACTGCTACATCGACCGGGCTGCCATCTGGTCGCGACCCTTGCCCTGATATATCCGGCTGCGATCCGTCACATGAGTGAAGCCGTGAAGACATCCAGCCTGACCGGCGCCGTTTCCCCGATGATCCCGGTGCTCGTATGCGCGCTTGCGATCTTCCTGCTGTCCGGGATGGATGCGGCGATGAAGATCCTGGTCATCGCGGTCGGGGTCTACAACACCTTGCTGTGGCGCAGCATGGTCGCGGCCGTGGTCGCGGGCGCAGCCTGGTTGGCGGGACCACGCTTAAAGCCGACCATTCCGGTGCTGAGGCTGCATGCGCTGCGTGCCGCAATTGTCGGCGTCGTGCTGATATCCTTCTTCTGGGGCTTGGCCAGGCTGCCGCTCGCGGAGGCGATCGGGCTCAGCTTCGTGGCGCCCTTGTTTGCGCTGTTTCTCGCCGCGCTGCTGCTGGGCGAACGGATCCGACGCCAGGCTGTCTGGGCATCGTTGGCCGGCATCGCCGGCGTCGCCATCATCATGGCCGGCCAGTTCGGGCAGGCAGACTATTCGCAGGACGCCATGCTCGGCACGGCAGCGGTGCTCGTATCAACCGTGTTCTACGGATACAATCTGATCCTCGCCCGGCAACAGGCGCAGTTGGCCAAGCCGATCGAGATCATGCTGTTCCAGAACCTTTGCGTTGCCATCCTGCTCGGCCTCGCGGCACCCTGGCTTGCCGTCGCCCTGCCGAGCGATCTTTGGCTTCCTTTGGCCGGGGTGACGGTGCTGTCGCTCGCCGGGCAATTCCTGATGAGCTGGTCCTACGCCCGCGCCGAAGCGCAATATCTGATCCCGACGGAATACTCGGCCTTCATCTGGGCGGTCGCGCTTGGCTGGTTCTTCTTCGGCGAGGAGGCGACCTGGACCACGCTGACGGGAGCGTGCCTGATCGTCGCCGGCTGCCTGATCGCCGCGCGGGCCAATCCCAGGCTTGCCGAGCCCATCGAAGTGGCGGTTTGAACGTCGACGTTCAACGCCCCGCAGGATCGCGAAATACCCCAGTCTCCACCTCGTGCATGAAGTGAGCGATGAGAGCCGCGCATTGGCGATGATGCGTTTCGAGAAGCATGTGCCCGCTCTCAAAGACATGGATTTCGACGGCGTCGAGATCGCGGCTGTAGGCCATGATCTCGTCCAGCGCGAAGAAGGCGTCGTGGCGCCCCCACAGCACCAGGCATGCTGGCTGTTGGTCGCGGAGATAGGCCTGGATGGCCGGGAAGCGCGCGATGTGCGAGCCATAATCGGTGAAGAGTTCGAACTGAATGTCGGTGTTGCCGGGCCTCGCCAGGCGCTCCGTATCGAGATACCAACCCTCGGGCGGAAACAACACTTTCAGACGCTCGGGGAGACCGCCGATATATTGGTTTCGGGTCCCCTCGAAATTCATCCAGTCCGGCAGTCTGGCGCGGTTTTCTTCAGTCGGTTCGGCGAAGAACGCCTTCGGCGCGTCCCATTCCGGTCCCAGCCCCTCGTCATGAGCGTTGCTGTCCTGGGCGATCAGGCCGAGGATGCGATCCGGCCGCCGTGTGGCGAGATGATAGCCGACGGGCGTGCCGAAGTCAGTGATGTGGAGGAAGAATCGCTGGAGGCCGAGGGCCTCGATGAAGGCTTCGATCGTGCTGGCCAGGTTGTCGAACGTGTAGTCATAGGCATCGATGGAAGGGGCGGACGAAAAGCCGAAACCGGGCAGATCCGGCGCCACCACATAGGCTGTCTCCGCCAGCGGTTCGATGACATTGCGATAGACGTGCGACGAAGTCGGATATCCGTGCAGCAGCAGGATTGCCGGTCTGCCGGGATCGCCGGCATGACGGTAGAAGATGTCGAGGCCGTCGACATTGATGGTTTCGTGGCGGGTCTTGTAACGATTGCTGCACATCCTCTCCCTCCCAGGGGTTCCGCGCCGATCTGGCGACGCGCTGGCTTTGACACCACGTATCCGTATGATAGTGGTTACATGTAACCGTATAATCCGGTTAATGAGGTTATGTTCCATGGGCGATGAATACACCGAATGGGTACCGGATCACTTCATAGGCGGGCATCCCGCTTTGGACCTGTCGAACGCCGTGTTCGACCGGCGGGCGCCGGCAACAGACAATGAACTCTTCAAGTCCGTCCGGGATGTTGCGAACTGGTTCAGCGCCTCAGGGCTTGCCGACGATCGTCAGGCGCAGGCCGTTGCCGAGATAGCGGATGGGCGGTTCGTGGAAGGGGTCCGCGAAATGCGGGAGGCGTCATTTCAGGTTTTCGATCCAATCGCCGCGGGCAAACCGTCTGCGGTCGAACCGCTCGGCGTGTTGTTCTCGCGCACGGCAAGCTCGCTTGCCGCCGGGTCTATCGAGCTGGAT
>NZ_RZRA01000646.1:0-3339 GCF_003998945.1 Mesorhizobium sp. M7A.F.Ca.CA.003.01.2.1
CTCCCGCATAGAGCACCGCCGGCTCGATCCGCCGGCAGGACCCGCCGCCATGAAACCGCTTCAGGCCTCGTCAGGCGACCTGAACGCCGATCGCCGCGCCGACTATGCCGAGATGCTGCACGCGGATGGCGATCATGCGGCGGCGGCGGAATTGCTGCTCGGTGCGCTGGAAATAACGCCGCAATGGGCGATGGGCTGGTTTCGTCTCGGCGAGATGCAGCAGGCGGCGGGTCCTGCCGGCGGATCGAGCCGGCGGTGCTCTATGCGGGAGTCAGCAGTGACTTACAACAGGCTTCCCGCCGCGGAATTATATCCTATCTTGGAGACCATGCGCACCAGTGTTCTGCTTCATCCCCGGCCCGAGGGCCTCTATTGCCCGCCGGGCGATTTCTTCATCGACCCGGTTCGGCCGGTCAACAGGGCACTGATCACGCATGGCCATTCCGACCACGCGCGTTCCGGCCACCGCTCGGTGCTGGCGACGCAGCAGACGCTCGACATTATGGGGCTGCGCTACGGCGAGGGTTTCGCTGGCACGACGCAAGCGGCACAACTGGGTGAGACGATTGCCCTCGATGGCGTCAGCGTCAGCTTCCATCCGGCCGGCCATGTGCTGGGCTCGGCGCAGATAGCGGTCGAGCATCAGGGCACGCGCATCGTCGCTTCCGGCGACTACAAGCGGCAGAGGGACGCGACCTGCGCGCCATTCGAGCCGATCCCGTGCGATGTGTTCATCACCGAAGCGACGTTCGGCCTGCCGGTGTTTCGCCATCCCCCGGACACCGAAGAAATCGCCCGCCTGCTGAAATCGGCCGCGCAGTTCCCTGAACGCTCGCATCTGGTCGGCGCCTATGCGCTGGGCAAGGCGCAACGGGTGATGCGGCTGTTGCGCGACGCCGGCTACGACAGGCCACTCTACATCCATGGCGCGCTGGCCAAACTCAGTGAGTACTACCAGAGCCAAGGCATCGATCTCGGCACCCTCGAACCGGCGACCGTCGAAAGCGGCGGCAAGGATGATTTTGCCGGCGCCATCGTCGTCGGCCCGCCTTCGGCCTTCGCGGATCGCTGGGCGCGGCGGTTTCCCGATCCGATCTCGTGCTTTGCGTCAGGCTGGATGCGCATCCGCCAGCGCGCCAAGCAGGGCGGCATCGAACTGCCGCTGATCATCTCGGACCATGCCGACTGGGATGAGCTGACCGCCACCATCAAGGAGACCGGAGCCGAAGAGGTCTGGGTGACGCATGGCCGCGAGGAGGCGCTGGTCCGCTGGTGCGAACTCGAAGGCATCGCGGCAAAGCCACTGCACCTGGTGGGCTACGAGGACGAGGGCGATTGAAGCCATGAACCGCTTCGCCGAACTTCTCGACCGCCTGGTGCTGACGCCGTCGCGCAATGGCAAGCTGACCTTGCTGACCGACTATTTCCGCAGCGTCGAGGATCCCGATCGCGGCCTGGCGCTGGCTGCCATCACTGGCGATCTCCACATCGCCGCGGTCAAGCCGGCGATGCTGCGCATGCTCGTCACCGAGCGCATGGATCCGGTGCTGTTCGGCTATTCCTACGACTATGTCGGCGATCTCGCCGAAACGGTGTCGCTGGTCTGGCCGCAAACGCCCGGAAACACCCCGAACCGCGAGCCGACGCTTGGCGAGGTCGTCGCCAAGCTGCAGGCGGCAAGCCGCTCCGACGGACCGAAGGTGCTGGCAGGGCTGCTCGACAGCGCCGGCATCTCGGCACGCTTTGCCATCATCAAGCTGGTCACCGGCGGCCTGCGCATCGGCGTGTCGGCGCGTCTGGCCAAACAGGCGCTGGCGGATTTCGGCAAGGTCGAGGTCGCGGAGATCGAGGAGCTCTGGCACGGGCTGTCACCGCCTTACACAGCGTTGTTCGCCTGGCTGGAAGGCAAGGCCGAAAAGCCCAGGAACACGGCGTTGGCATTGTTTCGCCCGGTGATGCTGTCGAACCCGGTCGGCGACGGCGATCTCGAAAAGCTCGATCCGGCGGATTATGCCGCCGAATGGAAATGGGACGGCATCCGTGTCCAGGCGGTGGCGGAGGGCGGCATCCGCCGGCTCTATTCGCGCACCGGCGATGACGTTTCGGGCGCCTTTCCGGACCTCGCCGAGGCCATGCATTTTTCCGCAACGCTGGACGGCGAACTGCTTGTCGGCGATCCCCGGGAGGCGACGGGAACCTTCTCCGATCTGCAGCAACGGCTGAATCGCAAGACGGTGGCACCGAAGATGCAGCAGCAATACCCGGCCTTCATGCGCTGCTACGATCTGCTCCAGGTCGGCGGCGAGGATTTGCGCGCGCTGCCGTTTCGCGAACGGCGCGGCCGGCTGGAAAGCTTTGTCGCGACACTCGACCCGAGCCGTTTCGATCTGTCGCCATTCGTCGACTTCACGGACTGGCAAACGCTGGAGGAACTGCGCCGGGCGCCGCCGCATCCGATCATCGAAGGCGTCATGCTGAAGCGCTGGGACTCAGCCTATGTCGCCGGCCGGCCGAAAGGTCCGTGGTTCAAGTGGAAACGCGATCCGCACACAGTGGACGCGGTGCTGATGTATGCGCAGCGCGGCCACGGCAAGCGCTCGAGCTTCTACTCCGACTATACGTTCGGTGTCTGGTCCGGTGCCGAAGGCGAGGAGGAGCTGGTGCCGGTCGGCAAGGCCTATTTCGGCTTCACCGACGAGGAGCTGAAGCAGATCGACAAATATGTCCGCGACAACACGGTCGAGCGTTTCGGCCCGGTGCGCTCGGTGCGCGCCGACCGCGACAATGGCCTGGTGCTGGAAGTCGCCTTCGAAGGACTGAACCGCTCGACCCGGCACAAATCCGGCGTCGCCATGCGCTTTCCCCGCATTTCGCGATTGCGCTGGGACAAGCCGGCCAACGAGGCCGACCGCATCGAAACGCTGCAGGCGCTGCTCGACCGCTAATTTCGCGCGTGCAGGGTTCGCTATGGCTCGATCGAAACGCGGATTTCGTAGATGTCGGCGGCCTTGCCCTGCTTGTCGAAGTCGGAATTGATGGCAATGGTGCCGGCCGAGCCCGGATGCTTGTCGGGAAACTGCACGTCGAACAGATATTCGTTCTGCTGCTGGCCGACTGCGTAGCGCTTGCGGCCGCAGTCGCCGAGTTCGCCGAAATTGCAGTCGACGGAAATCTGCGTCTCCTTGCCTTCCTCGGAACGGGCAATGATGTCGAACACGGCATGTTTGCCGGCCAGTTTCTCCAGCACGCCTTGTCCGACGTCGAAGCTGATCGCCGAACCGGACGCGCCGGAACGGATGCGCAGGAACGAACCGGTATCGTCCTTCATCACCTCGGCCC
>NZ_RZRA01000647.1:0-3338 GCF_003998945.1 Mesorhizobium sp. M7A.F.Ca.CA.003.01.2.1
GTCGGCACGGTCAGCGAAGCAGCTGCCAAGCAAGTCGCGACCGCCGTGCGCTTCGCGGTGGAAGCGCAACCGGCCTGGGCGAAGCGTCCCGTCGCCGAGCGCGCCGCCATCCTCAACCGGGCCGCCGATCTCTATGAGGCCAATGCCGTCGAGTTCTTTGCACTCGCCACCCGCGAGGCCGGCAAATCGCTGGCCGACGGCGTCGCCGAGGTGCGCGAAGCGGTCGACTTCCTGCGCTACTACGCCACCGAGGCGGCCAATGCCGAGGTGGGCACGCAAGCGCGCGGCGCCATCGTCTGCATTTCGCCGTGGAATTTCCCGCTCGCCATCTTCACCGGCCAGATCGCGGCAGCGCTCGTTACCGGCAATTCGGTGATCGCCAAGCCGGCCGAGCAGACGCCGCTGATCGCCTTCCGCGCCGTCGAACTGCTGCGCGAGGCCGGCGTGCCGGAAGACGTCATCCAGTTGCTCCCTGGCGACGGCCCATCGGTCGGCGGGCCGCTCACCGCCGATCCGCGCATCGCTGGCGTCTGCTTCACAGGTTCGACCGAGGTTGCCAAGCTGATCGAGAAGCAGCTGGCCGGGACGGCCGCGCCCGACGCCATGCTGATCGCCGAGACCGGCGGCCTCAACGCCATGATCGTCGATTCCACCGCGCTGCCCGAACAGGCGGTGCGCGATATCCTCGCCTCCGCCTTCCAGAGTGCCGGCCAGCGCTGCTCGGCGCTGCGCGTACTCTACGTGCAGAAGGACGTCGAGAAGAAGATGCTGGAGATGCTGAAGGGCGCCATGGAGGCGCTCAACGTCGGCGATCCCTGGCGGATTTCGACCGATGTCGGCCCGGTTATCGACGACGAGGCGCAAAGCTCGATCCGCGAGTATTGCACGAAGATGGGCCTGCAGGGCAGGCTGATCGCCAAGCTCGAGGCGCCCAGGGAAGGTCGCTTCGTCGCGCCGCATGTCTTCCGGGTCAAGGGTATCGAGGACATGGAGCGCGAGGTGTTCGGGCCGGTGCTGCATGTCGCCAGTTTCGACGCCGACCAGATCGACGCCGTCATCGCCGCCATCAACCGCAAGGGTTATGGCCTGACCTTCGGCCTGCACACCCGCATCGAGGGCCGCGTGCAGCATTTCGTCGATGGCATCCATGCCGGCAACATCTATGTCAACCGCAACCAGATCGGCGCCGTCGTCGGTTCGCAGCCGTTTGGCGGCGAGGGGCTTTCCGGCACCGGGCCGAAGGCCGGCGGTCCGCACTATCTCCGCCGCTTCCGCAAGGGGCCGGAGGCCGGCACCCATGTGCAGGATGGCCACAAGGTCACGGCGACCGAGCTTGCCGACAATCTGCCTGATCCCACACTTGGCGGCTGGTCGACGCGTCCGGACCGGATCGCCATTCTGAGGAAGCATCTGCGCGGCAAGGGTGCTGCGGCCATTGGTGCGGCCGCCGGCATCGATTTCGGCCAGGTCGACCTGCCCGGGCCGACCGGCGAAGCCAACACGCTCTCGCTGTCGCCACGTGGACGGGTGCTGTGCCTTGGTCCCGATGGTGATACGCTGCTGGCGCAGACGATCCAGGCGCTCGCCGCCGGCAACGCCGTGCTGGCCGTTGCACCGGGTGCACCGGCGGCCCTTTCCGCTCTGACCGGCAAGGGCCTCCCACTGGCCGTCATCGACGGGCGGCCTGATCCGGTCGAGGCACGCTCGCTGCGCGTCGATATCGTTGCTTTTTCCGGCACGCCAGAGGCCGCGCGCATCGTGCGCAGGGTTATCGCTGATCGCTCAGGCCCGATCGTGCCGCTGGTCAGCGAAGTGTTGAACCCGGCGGCTTATGCACATGAGCGGGCCGTCTGCGTCGACACCACCGCCGCGGGCGGCAATGCGACCTTGCTGGCCGGAGCCTGACTCCGGCCGGTCGATAGAGCCATTCACCGTTTCGTGGAAACGGTGAATGGCTCTATCTCTTTCGGTTTATGCATGTCGTTGTCCCAAAACCGGGACCACTTTTGAGCGACATGCATTACGCGCCTTCGACGACCGAAAAACCCTCGAACTGGGGGTGGCCGAGATAGTGGACCTTCGTCGTGCCGACATTCCTGTGGGCAGCGCGGAAATTCTCGGACTTGGTCCAGGCGATGAAATCATCGTGGCTCGCCCACACGGTGTGCGATGCAAACAGCGTGTAGCCTTCGGTCTCGTTGACCGGGCCTCGCAGCAGGTGGAATTCGCGGAACCCCTTCATCTCCGCAAGGCTGGAATCGCGGTTCTTCCACACGGCTTCGAAATCGTTCTCCGAGCCGGTCTGCACCTTGAAGCGGTTCATGGCGATGTACATGGTGGTTTCCTCTCACAGGGATGTTGATGATTTGCGGCCGCAGCGTTTTGTTCTGCGCACATTCAAAATGGGCCGATTTCGGTCTCGAACTCCAAACTTGCGCTTGCTGCCTGTGGTGGAATCGAAGGGAAGGGGGCTGCTTTGCGGATAATGCCAAGCGCCGCCTGATCGAAAGCCGCCGACCCTGAGGTCTCCAGGATGCGCAACTTATTTATGTTGCCCTTCCTGCCTATGACGAATTTAACAACCGCATTGTTGCGTGCCGCCAGTTGTAGGGACGGCGGCAGAGTGCGATTGACGCTGCCGAGCTTTCTAAAGACATCGCCGCGGTAGTTATCTTCCGCGGCAGTGCCTGCCTCGTTTTGCCTTTTGCCCTTGCTGGCCGCTTGCGCCGACAGGTCCTGGCCATCCGCCGTGCCGCGCTTCTCATCCGCCGTCTTTGACTGGGCAGCTGCCGGACTGGGCCTCGCGCTGGGGATCGGCGGCTGTTCTGGAACGGCGACAGGCGTCTCGGTGCTCCTGGGCTGAACGGTCGGCTGTGCCGGCGCTTCGGTCTTGGGAGCCACGCTCTGATCATCGGGGCGAGGGGCGCCGGCCACCAGTATGTCCGGGGTGACCGCCTGCGGTTTGACAGGTTCCGGCAAAGGCTTGAGCGGCGGCTTTGCCGCTTCCGCGGCAGGTTGGGAGGCCTCCGTTGGCTGCGACGGCTTGGGCGGCGTTGCCGGCTGTGGTTTGGCCGGTTGCGGGCTGGGCACCAGTGCAACGTTTATTGCCGTCGGGTCCTTGTCCAGCGCGCTGCCGACCACGTTGGTGCCCGACTGATCACTGCCTTCCGGCTGCTCGGCATTCTGGGAACTCGAAATCCCCGAAGGCGAGATCAGAAAAGCCGCCGCCACGGCGGCATGGAGCGCGCAGGAGACGACGATCGCCGCCGTCCATTTGCGGTTCCAGGCCGACGGCCGCGGCAGCGCGAGCGGCTCGGTTGGGTCTATCGCCAGCTCGG
>NZ_RZRA01000648.1:0-3331 GCF_003998945.1 Mesorhizobium sp. M7A.F.Ca.CA.003.01.2.1
GACCATCCGGATGCCCAGGCCTTTCAGCAGCGCGGAAGGCCCGACGCCGGACAGCTGCAGCAATTGCGGCGAGTTGACCGAGCCGCCCGACAGGATGACTTCGCGACCGGCACGCGCCGACTTCGTCTCGCCGTTCTGCTGGTATTCGACACCGACGGCGCGCTTGCCCTCGAACAGCACCCTGGTCGCCAGCGCCTTCATCTCGACGCGGACGTTGGCGCGCTTCATCGCCGGGCGCAGGAAAGCGCGCGCCGCCGACATGCGGCGGCCGTTGCGGGTCGAGATCTGGTAGACGCCGACGCCTTCCTGGGCAGCGCCGTTGAAATCCGGGTTGAAGGGCAAGCCGGCCTGCTGGCCGGCGACGAGATAGCGTTTGGTCAGCGGGTGGACGGCGCCCGAACAGTCTGTGACATGCAGCGGGCCGCCGACGCCGCGCCATTGGTCCGCGCCGGCCTGGTTGTCCTCGAGCGCCTTGAAGGCGGGCAGCAGATCGTCATAGCCCCAGCCGGGATTGCCGGCGGCGGCCCAGGCATCGAAATCTTCGCGCGCGCCCCTGATCCAGACCATGGCGTTGATCGAGCTCGAACCGCCGAGCAGCTTGCCGCGCGGCCAGTGGTCGGCATTGCCGGCAAGCCCCGGGTCCGGCTCGGCCTTGTAGTTCCAGTTGACGCCGGGATCGAAGAAGGTCTTGCCGTAGCCGAGCGGCATCTGCACGTAGAAGCGGCGGTCGCTGCCGCCGGCCTCCAGCACCAGCACCGAGAAGCGCCCCGAGGCCGACAGTTTTTCAGCCAGGACCGAGCCGGCCGAGCCGGAGCCGACGATGATGAAATCATAGGTCTGCATGATGGAAATGGGAGGCTCCGAAAAATTGGCTGCAGCCTAGACGCGACGGCATTCCGAAGTCGCCGCGCCATCCGGCATCAGTTGTGAAAAAAGCGACCGTCGAACCGATCAGGTTTGCGGGGATTCCCGACAATCGCGCTTGATATCTATCGTCCCGACAGCCTATGCGGTGGCACTATCTTGGCGCATAACTTTTCGGAGTTATGCTCTGGCCACTCTGCGGAAGGCAGGAAATCATATGCGGACCCTCCCTGACGCGTTCATTCCCGAACTGCCGGGCCACTACAGCGGCAAGGTCCGCGAAAACTACGATCTGGCGGATGGCCGGCGCATCATCATCGTCACCGACCGGCTCAGTGCCTTCGACATCATCCTGACCTCGATCCCCTACAAGGGAGAGATACTGACCCAGACGGCGCGCTACTGGTTCGAGGAAACCGCCGATATCTGTCCGAACCATGTTCTCGAATACCCCGACCCGAACGTCGTCGTCGGCACGAGGCTCGACATCCTGCCGGTCGAGATCGTCGTGCGCGGCTATCTGGCGGGAACCACCAGCACCTCGATCCTGACGCGCTACAAGCGCGGCGACCGCGACATGTACGGTATCCGCCTGCCGGACGGCCTGCGCGACAATGAAAAGCTGGCCGAGCCGATCATCACGCCGACCAGCAAGGCCGCGCATGGCGGCCATGACGAGCCGCTGTCGAAAGCCGAGATCCTCGAACAGGGTCTTCTCACGCAGGCGCAGTGGGACACCGTGTCCGGCTACGCTTTGCGGCTGTTCGCCCGTGGCCAGCAGCGCGCCACCGAGCGCGGCCTGATCCTGGCGGACACGAAGTACGAATTCGGCACCGACAGGAACGGGACCATCATTCTTGCCGATGAAATCCACACCCCGGACAGCAGCCGGTACTGGATCGCATCGAGCTACGAACAGGCGCTCGCCGACGGCAGCCGGCCGGAGAGTTTTGACAAGGATTTCGTCCGGTCGTGGGTCTCGGCGCGCTGCAACCCCTACAGCGACCCGATACCTGAGATACCGGCCGAGATCGTCGAACAGGCCTCGCATGTCTATGCGCAGGCCTATGAGGCGATCACCGGCAAGGAGTTCTCTCCGGACCTTTCCGGGAACAGCGTGCTCGATCGCATTCGCACGAACCTCAGGCGCTATTTCTGATCGATCTTCGCCGGGTGATGCGAACTGCCGTCCCATGGCCATGCCCAGGGTCTACGAACTCGGGTTAACCGGTCCTCGGAAACCTTCGCCGGTGTGTTGGCTGACGGAGCAAACGAAAAACCCGCCTGTGCGGCGGGTCACTGGCGCAAATCAGCACCATAGGCAAAAATGTACCATAGCTGAGGGCACCCAGTCAAGAAAAAATTCCTATCGTGAAAAAGCTGCCCGGCAAAAAGGCTGCCGACACCGCGCGCCGGCTGTCGCAGGTCTTTTGCCAGTCCGAGCCTGTGGCCATGCCGTGGCTCGTTGACCTTCTGGCGCCGTGACGATACGGGATCGAGGGCAGCCAGTCTCGAAGGATTTCTCGCATGGTGCACTACGCTGAAGGACGGCCGCTTGGCGATCTGACGCTGCGCACCCTGGCCATGCCTTCGGACGCCAATGCGGCCGGCGACATTTTCGGCGGCTGGGTGATGGCGCAGATGGACCTGGCCTGCGGCATCCGCGCCGCCGAGCGCGCCAAGGGCCGCGTGGTGACGGCGGCGGTGAAAGAGATGTCGTTCGCCAAGCCGATGAAGATCGGCGACACGCTGTGCATCTACACCCATGTCGAGCGCGTCGGCCGCACCTCGATGACGCTCAAGGTCGAGGCCTGGGCGCAGCGCTACCTCTCCGACCTGATGGAGAAGGTCACCCATGCGGATTTCGTCATGGTGGCGCTGGATGGCGAGGGCAAGCCGAAAGCGGTTCCCGCCGAAGGCTGAGGCAAGCCGAAAAATCAGAAGCGCACTTGCATCGTGGCGCGGACGCCCTGGTCGGCCGCCTTCTTCCCGAACTGACCGGAGTAGCTGATCCCCAGCGTGGTGCTGTCGGCGATCCGGAAATCGAGCCCGGCCCCGACGATGGCTGTATCCCTAGCGATCGGCACGCCGGCAATGGTGAAGAGGTCGCCACCGGCGAAGGCCATGTCTGCGGTCGGCGTGGTGTCGCCGAAGGCATGACGCCAGCCGAGCGTACCCTGCGCGGTTGCTTGCATTCCGCCGAGGTCGAAGCCGGCCGAGGCCCGCAAGCCGAGCGTGGTGAAGGTGGTCTCGGTGGTCGAGGCAGCGGATGTGAGTGCGGCGGCGCGCCCCTTTTCCGTGAAGCTGTCGGTGTGGAGGTTGACATAGGCGAGACTGGCGAAGGGCTCGAAGGCAGCCATGCGCGTCTCGAGGCGATAGCCGGCCTCACCGAAGACCTGCGCGGTGCCGGCATCGTATTTCGCCGTCAGCGCATCGACTAAGCCTGGAACGACGACGTTGCGGCTGG
>NZ_RZRA01000649.1:0-3330 GCF_003998945.1 Mesorhizobium sp. M7A.F.Ca.CA.003.01.2.1
GGCGCTGAAGAACCAGGAGCTTGCGCACGAGCTGCATTATTTCGCGCAAGGCGAGGAACACCTCGCCTTTGCCGATCGGCTGAAGCATCTCGGCGATGCGCTGAAGCCGCATCTCGGCCTCTCGCCCGACGCGACCGGCGCCGAGCTTCGACAACTCCTCGCCGGTTATCGCAATGGCATGCATCTCTACATCTGCGGCCCGGGACCGATGCTGGAAGCCGCGCGCAAGATCGCGGCCGAGCAGGGCTGGCCGGATAGCGCCGTCCATTTCGAGTACTTCAAGAACACCAACAAGATCGACGACAGTTCGAGCTTCGAGGTCGCGCTGGCGCGCTCCTGCGTCACGCTTCAGGTGCCGGCGGGCAAGACGATCATGCAGGTCATGCGCGAAAGCGGCATCGATGTTCCGTCGTCTTGCGAGCAAGGCGCCTGCGGCACTTGCGTGGCGACGGTGATCGAGGGCGAACCGGACCATCAGGACGTCTACCTCAACGATGCCGAGAGGAAGGCCGGAACCAAGATCATGACCTGCGTTTCGCGCGCCAAATCGGCACGCCTCGTGCTGGACATCTAACTGTTTGTTTTACGCAATTCCGGACGGAAAACCGTTACACACTTTTCCTGGAATTGCTTTAGGAGCCGCCGATGATCACGCTTTACGACTACGAACTGTCGGGCAATTGCTACAAGCTGCGGCTGCTGATGAGTTTTCTCGGCATCGACTACAAGACCGTGCCGGTCGACTTCTACCCCGGCCGCGAACACAAGTCGGAATGGTTCCTGAAACTCAATCCGCTTGGCCAGCTGCCGGTCATCGAGGATGAAGAGCTGATCTTGCGCGATGCCCAAGCGATCCTTGTCTATCTCGCCTCGAAATACGATCCGTCGGGCACCTGGTATCCGCGGGACAATCCCGCTCTGCTGGGCGAGATCAGCCAGTGGCTGGCCTTTGCAGACGGTATCACTTCGACGGCGTCGGCCGCCCGCCTGCACGATGCGCTGTTTTATGACTTCGATATCGACGCCGCGCGTGCCGGCGCGCATCGCCTTTTCCGTATCCTCGACGAGCATCTGTGGTTCGGCGAACAGCAGGGCCGCAACTGGATCTGTTCGGCCAGTCACCCGACCATCGCCGACATCGCCTGTTTTCCTTACATCATCCTGTCGGAGGAAGGCGGTGTTCCGCGCCAGGACTATCCGGCTATTCGGCGCTGGTGCGACCGTGTCAAGCGCATCAAGGGCTTCACCGTCATGTCGGGTGTGTTTCCCGCCGGCCCCGGCAAGATCGCCGCATAGTCTGATCATAAGCGCCGCGTTCTGGCCCGGCAAAATAGAGATTTGGGAGAGAAAAAGAATGAAAACCCGCGCCGCTGTCGCTGTTGCCGCCGGAAAGCCGCTGGAGATCATGGAGGTCGACCTCGAGGGCCCGCGCGAGGGCGAAGTGCTGGTCGAGATCAAGGCGACAGGCATTTGCCACACCGACGAATTCACACTGTCGGGCGCCGATCCGGAAGGTCTGTTTCCGGCCATCCTCGGCCATGAAGGCGCCGGCGTCGTCGTCGATGTCGGCAAGGGTGTCACCTCGCTCAAGAAGGGCGACCACGTCATCCCGCTCTATACGCCCGAATGCCGCCAGTGCCCGTCCTGCCTGTCGAGAAAGACGAACCTCTGCACGGCGATCCGCGCCACGCAGGGCCAGGGCCTGATGCCCGATGGTTCGTCGCGCTTCTCGATCGGCAAGGACAAGATCTTTCACTATATGGGCTGCTCGACCTTCTCCAACTTCACCGTGCTGCCCGAGATCGCACTGGCCAAGGTCAACCCCGACGCGCCCTTCGACAAGATCTGCTACATCGGCTGCGGCGTCACCACCGGCATCGGTGCCGTGATCAACACCGCCAAGGTCGAGATCGGCGCCACCGCGGTCGTCTTCGGCCTCGGCGGCATCGGCCTCAATGTCATCCAGGGCCTGAAACTTGCCGGCGCCGGCATGATCATCGGCGTCGATTTGAACAACGACAAGAAGGAGTGGGGCGAGCGCTTCGGCATGACGCATTTCGTCAATCCGAAGGAGATCGACGGCGATGTCGTGCCCTACCTCGTCAACATGACCAAGCGTGGCGCCGACCAGATCGGCGGCGCCGACTACACATTCGACTGCACCGGCAGCACCAAGGTGATGCGTCAGGCGCTGGAAGCCTCGCATCGCGGCTGGGGCAAGTCGGTGGTCATCGGCGTTGCCGGCGCCGGCCAGGAGATCTCGACCAGGCCGTTCCAGCTGGTCACCGGCCGCACCTGGATGGGCACCGCCTTCGGCGGCGCGCGCGGCCGCACCGATGTGCCGAAGATCGTCGACTGGTACATGGACGGCAAGATCCAGATCGACCCGATGATCACCCACACGCTCAAGCTCGAGGACATCAACAAGGGTTTCGATCTCATGCATGCCGGGGAGAGCATTCGCAGCGTCGTGGTTTACTGACCGGCTCACACGACACGCTCGCGTCGAAGGCTCTGTGTTCCCAAAATACCGTGCCTCCCCGACATCGGGCGTTAGGCCGGCGGCGCGACTGACATTCCGGATGTCCGCGCCGCCGGTCGGTTCGACCCCACCTGATCCGCCCGGGTTGCCGCGATCATGGTCGATGCCGTAGACACCGGCCCATTGGCGTTTGAAATCCGTGGAGAGGGAATATGCCGGAACCCATGAAGACCATCTCCCAGGCAAAATCCCATGGCGGAGTGCAGGGCATCTATTCGCACCTGTCGACGAGTTGCTGCTGCGACATGACGTTTGCCGTTTTCGTGCCTCCACAGGCCCGGGAAACGCCTTGCCCCGTGGTGTGGTATTTGTCGGGACTGACCTGCACCCATCAAAATGTCATGGACAAAGGCGAATACAGGCGCATGGCCGCCGAACTTGGCCTGATCGTCGTCTGTCCAGACACCAGTCCGCGCGGCGCCGACATCCCTGATGACAAGGACAATTGGCAGTTTGGCGGCGGCGCCGGCTTTTATCTTGATGCAACGCAGGAGCCTTATGCGAAGAACTACCGGATGTATTCCTACCTCGTCGAGGAACTACCCACGCTGATCGCCGCTAATTTTCCGGCAGACATGTCGCGCCAAGCCATAACGGGCCATTCGATGGGCGGACACGGCGCGCTGACGATTGCTTTGAAAAACCCGCAGCGGTTCAGGAGTTGCTCGGCATTTGCGCCGATCGTGCAGCCAAGCGCTGCCGGCTGGTCAAGGCCGGCTTTCGAAAAATATCTCGGCACGGATGAGGCCTCGTGGCGGGCCTACGACGCTACTTCGCTTGTTGAAGAC
>NZ_RZRA01000064.1:0-10543 GCF_003998945.1 Mesorhizobium sp. M7A.F.Ca.CA.003.01.2.1
CCACAAGCTGACCATGTTTGGACACATCGCTTGGTCGCGCGCCGGGAGGATTGGTTCCAAGAAAATTGCGATCACCGGCGCATCTTTTGCGAGCTTGCCTTTGCGTGAAGGCGAATCGCCGATGCCGGGGCATTTGCCATGCTATGTGGTTTTCGGATTTGATTTATCGCATTGTCCTGTCGGCGTTGCCTGGCAACCTGCCGTCACTTATGCAGCAGAACGTAACAGGACATTCGCAACGTTACATGCGAGAGACGTTTTCCATGATTGATCGTGCCGCACAATTCAGGGCTTCGTCGCCTCACGCTCAAAAATGGTCCAGAATCAAAGTCGGAATGATTGGCGAAACCGCGCGCATCCCCGAGGCGGTGATCGGGATCCGGTCTCCCTGCGTGCCGTCATGAGTTCACAGTCCGGTAGGACAAAACTATCGTCCTGGCCGAAGATATATCGCGAACTGAACCGTGTGCGCACGCAATTGCGGTCGCCGTGGTCGACATTGGGCAACGCGCTCATTTCCGCAAAGCAGAATGCTGAATACCGGCGCGGACTCGGCAAGCGGATCGAGGCCGCCCGCGAGACTTACACGGCGTCGCCGATCTCGCAGATTGCCGACAGCTTCATGCTCGTCCGGATCATCGGCAATGATCTGGAACCGCGACACCGCAAGGGCCAGTCATTCGACAACGTGCTGTTCATTCTGGACAACGAACCGGTCTTCGACGCCTGCGAAAAATTCTGGATCGTCAATCGAATAGTCGACACCGACGAGGAAGCCCGGATCATCGGCCTGCTCGAAAGCCGCCGCCAGAATTTTCATACAATCCCCTTCGAACTCGATCAGTACCGGAAGATATCCTGGGACGTCGACCAGCTTGTTGCCGGCGACCTCCGATTCTCAGAGAAGGGCCGGGCGAGCGGACAGTCCGCGCGTTACGAAACGCACATCCGCCGCAGCAAGAACCTCTATGTGATGAACAACAATGGGGCTCGCAACGCCGCGCTCGCGATTGCCCGCGACAGGGCAAAATGGCTGATGCCCTGGGACGGGAACTGCTACCTGACAGCCTCTGCGTTCCAGCGGATACGGTCCGCGATCGAGAAAAACCCGCACCTTCCCTACGCTGTGGTGCCCATGGCGCGCATTGTCGACAATGCGCTTCTGCTGGACCAGAGCTTTCAGCCGCCGGCCGAGGAGGAGCCGCAGATCATATTTCGAGCCGATACCACGCAACTGTTCGACGAAAACTATGGTTACGGAAGGCGGCCAAAAATCGAGATGCTGTGGCGGTTGGCAGTTCCTGGCCCCTGGGACCGCTACCGCGACGACGCCTGGGATTTTCCACGCCCGGTCCGGGCGGCGGATGCCGGGCTGCTCCAGAAAGCGGGCTGGGTGGCGCGCCTGGATTCAGGGCGTTCGCATCTGGAGATCGGCAAGGCCGGCTTCGTCGCGCGTCTGGTCAGCCGCGATCAGGCGATCGTCGATATGGTCGATCAATGTGACGCCAAGGCAGTCGCCGCTCGGCTTGATACCTCCCGCCTGGCCTTTTATGACGAAGACGCCCTGGCCAACGCGGTGAAGGACGGGCCCATCCTGCACCATCTCGAAACCGCGGCCGGACAGGCACTCGCCCGCGGTCCGTTCAGCGTGCTCGACAAGACTGGCCTAGCCCCCAGCGGGGATCCCCAGGACTATTTTCACCCTGCGCCTTACTGGTGGCCCGACCCCGACAGACCCGACGGCCTGCCCTATATCCGGCGCGATGGCGAACGCGTGCCCGGCACGGCATTGTATGCAGCAGGAAGCGAAACCTACGATCGCACACGCTTGCAGCGCGTCTTCGACGACACAACCGTGCTTGCGCTCGCCGCAACCGTGCTTGATGGGCATCATTATGCCGTCCACGCCGCCAGGCTCTTTCGCGCATGGTTTATCGATCCCAGGACAAGAATGAACCCGCATTTGCGCTATGCGCAGGTGCGGTCGGGCCACGACAACAATGAAGGGTCCGGCCACGGCATCATCGAGCTGAAGGATTTCTATTTCTTCCTGGATGCCGTACGCCTGCTCGAGCGAACAGGAGTACTGGGCGACGAGGATCGCGAGGCGTTCAGAGCCTGGCTCGGTTCCTACTGCGAATGGCTGGACACCGCGCCGGCAGCCGCGACGGCCTTCTGCAGCAGCAGCAACCAAGGAACATATTACGATTTGCAGCGGGCATCGATCGCCACGTTTCTTGGCGACAGCGCCACCCTGGCCAAGATCAGCCTCTATGCTCGGGAGAGACTAGCAACCCAGATCGCAGCCGATGGCTCCTTGCCCAGGGAACTGTCCCGCACGCGCCCCAGGCACTACGCCATGTTTACCTTGCAAGGCTGGACGTCGCTGGCCCGTGTCCTGTCTTCGGTCGGTGACAATCTCTGGCAACACAAGACAGCCGAGGGGCTGGGACTGGTCCAGGCGCTGCACTGGCTTGTTGCGCACGAGAACAAGCCACACACCATGTCGGCCGAAACTGTCGATCCGGATCGGCTTGGGCCGCTGCTTCTCGACCTGACGCACCATGATCCCGCAGGAATGCCACCTGCCGATCTGGGAAGGGCGACCAAGCCCATTTTTCATCCAGACGAGGCAATCGCGCCTTTTTGGCTGTGGCGGAGACATTAGCGACGCCCGGCATTCCTGGCCTGTTACGTCGATGATGAGAACCACTTTCCGCGCTTCAAACACCCGCGACGGTGCAAAGGCTCTTCATCCTGGTCACCGCCAGTTCCGGATCGGCCAGCAATCCGGCCTGGTCGGCAAGGCGGAACACGTCGGCATAGTGACGGATGCCGCGCGCCGACTGCATACCGCCGACCATCGCAAAATGATCCTGATGGCCGTTCAGCCAGGCCATGAGGACGATGCCGGCTTTGTAATACTCGGTCGGCGCCTCGAAGATCTTTCGCGACAGCGGCACGGTCGGCGCCATCAACGCGTCAAAGCCGGCGCGGTCGCCTTCCGCCAGTTTCGCCAGCGCCGCGTTGGCAACCGGCGCAATCGCGTCGAAAATACCCAGCAATGCGTGCGAGTGCCTTTTCTCGTCGCCGGCGATCAGTTCGGGATAATTGAAATCGTCGCCGGTGAACATGACGACGCCGTCCGGCAGACGGTTCCTCAGCGCGACCTCCTTGCCGGCATCGAGCAGTGAGATTTTTATCCCCTCCACCTTGCCAACGTGGCATTCGATGATGGCAACGACTGTATCGAGAGCGACCTCGAAATTCTCGCTGCCCCAATAGCCCCTGAGCGCCGGATCGAACATGTCGCCCAGCCAGTGCAGGATGACCTTGCCGGAGGACTGTGACAGGATGCGGTCGTAGACCCTGACATAGTCGTCCGGCCCTTTGGCAACTGCCGCCAACGCCCGGCTGGCCATCATGATCGCCTTGCCGCCGAGCCCTTCGATTAAAGCGAACTGCTCTTCATAGGCCTTGATGACGTCATCGATTGTTTTGGCGGCGGCGGGCGCCAGATGGTCGGTGCCGGCGCCCGAGGCGAGATCGGCGCCATCGACCGTGCGCGCCTCGGCGATCGAGCGGCGGATCAATTCCTGCGCGTTTGCCCAGTCGAAGCCCATGCCGCGCTGCGACGTGTCCATCGCTTCGGCGATGCGGAAGCCCAGCCGCCACAGATGGTGACGGAACGCCATCGTCCTCTCCCAGTCGATCACCGGTCTGGACCACGGATCGGTCATGGCGAGCGGATCGGCAACGACGTGCGCGGCGGCATAGGCGATACGCGAAAATCGCGCGCCGATGTCAGGCTGCACGGGCTCGCCGACCAGCGTGTACCGGGTGCTGCCGCCACCCTCACCAGGCAAGGAAATGTCCATCCATCGCTCCCTTCACAACGCTACTAAATGGAACGTTCCAATAAATCAAGGACCTTTAAGATTCGAACTCCCTGCAGGATGAAATGCTGCATTGCAACAGGAAAGCCTTATGAAGCATGCCATTTGAGTACGCACAATCGATGTTCGAGGCGCGGGAAAAATCCCGATTGACTCACGAGCGGAGCAGAGATTAGAACGTTCCAATAGTTTTGGGCCTGCAGTCGGGAGGATGCATCTGGATGGCCAACCGGGCCAAGGCGACGATATTCGACATCGCCCGCGAAGCGGGCGTGTCCAAATCGACGGTATCGCTCGTGCTCCAGGGCAGCGGACTGATCCGGCCCGAAACAGCGAGCAAGGTGCGCAAGGCGATCGAGGATGTCGGTTACGTCTACAACCGCGGCGCCGCCAATCTGCGCAAGGCGCACTCCAACGTCATCGGCATGGTCATCAACGATCTCACCAATCCTTTCTTCGCGGAGCTGGCGGTTGGCATGGAGCGGGTCTTCCAGTCGGCCGGCATCGTGCCGTTCATCGCCAACACGGCGGAAAATCCGGTGCGCCAGGAAGAAGTGCTGAAGTCGCTGATGGAGCAAGGCGTCGCCGGCCTCATCGTGTCGCCGGCTCGCGGCACGACGCCGGGCGCCTTCAGGCGGATCGAGACGGCAGGTCTGCCGGTGGTCTTCGCCATGCGCCGGCTTCCCGAGAGCCGCATTCCGGTCATCGCGCCCGACAATCATCGCGGCGCCTATCTCGCCACCGCTCATCTGATCGGCAAGGGACATCGCCGGCTGGTCTTCTTCGGCGGCTCGTCCGATCTCGTCGTCTATCACGAGCGGCTTGGCGGATTTCGCGAAGCCTGCGAGACGCAGGGCATCTCCGACCGCGACACTCTGGTCGTCGAGGGAGAGACCAGCCGCAGAGGTGGTATCGCATGCCTCGAAACCGCTCTCGCAATGGCTGAACCGCCGACCGCGGCACTCTGCTTCAACGACGCCGTCGCCTTTGGCGCCATGCTGGCGCTGCGCAAGCGCGGGCTTGAGCCGGGAGTTGATTTCGCCATCGTCGGCTTCGACGATGTGGCCGAGGCCGAGCACTACATGCCGGCTCTGACCAGCGTCGCGGTGGACTCGGCGGGCCTCGGCGAACGCGCCGCCCATGTCATGTTGAAAATGATCCAGTCACGCACAACACGGGCCGAAGACCATATCGGCGCGGTCAATCTGGTGGTCAGGGAAAGCTGCGGCCCGGATCGCCGCATTCGAAACAGGGCGGCCGGTTCGGGAGGCGCTGCATGAGCGTCAAATGGAGCTTGATCGGTGCCAGCACGATCGTCAGGCAGTTCATGATCAACGCCATCCGCGCGCAAGGCGAGGACAGCATCTGGTCATCGGCGTCAGTCGAAGCAGCATTGCAAACCGCGAAATCAGGCAAGGCGGTCGCAATCGAGCCTAAGCTCGGGAGTGTGAATTGAGCAAGGTGGTCTCCGCAGCGCAGGCAGCCGGCCTGGTCAAGGACGGCATGGTCGTGTCGGTGTCCTCGTCGAGCGGCCTCGGCTGCCCCGATGCGGTGCTCGCCGCGATCGGCGAACGCTTCGACGCAGAAGGCCATCCGAAGAACATCACCACGCTGCACCCGATCGCAGCCGGCGACATGTATGGCATCAAAGGCATCGACCATCTGGCCAAGCCGGGACTGCTGAAGCGTACCTTGTGCGGCTCCTACCCGTCCGGCCCCTCCTCTTCCGAACCGCCGCAGATCTGGAAGATGATCGGCGACAATTCGGTCGCCGCCTACAACGTGCCGTCCGGCATCCTGTTCGATATGCACCGCGAAGCCGCGGCCAAGCGGCCGGGCGTGCTGACCAAAGTCGGTCTCGACACCTTCGCCGACCCGCGCCACCAGGGCTGCGCCATGAACGCCGCCGCCAGCGAGCCGATCGTTTCGGTGCAGCAGTTCGACGGCGAGGAATGGCTCTATTTCCGCTCTATCGTGCCGCAGGTGTCGATCATCCGCGCCACGTCGGCCGACGAGCGCGGCAACCTCACCTACGAGCATGAGGGCGCCTATCTCGGCGGACTGGAACAGGCGCTCGCCGCCCGCAACAATGGCGGCATCGTCATCGCGCAGGTCAAGCGCGTCGTCGAGAACGGCACGCTGAAACCGCATGACGTGCGCGTGCCGGGCGTCCTGGTCGACCATATCGTCGTTGCGCCCGACCAGTTGCAGACGACGCTGACACCCTATGACCCGGCGATCTCGGGAGAAATCTTCCGGCCGCTGTCGAGCTTCCGCACGCCGGAGATGAACGTGCAGAAGGTGATCGCGCGCCGCGTCGCCATGGAGTTGCGCGACGGCATGGCCGTCAATATCGGGTTCGGCATTTCCGCCAATGTGCCGCGCATCCTTCTCGAGGAAGGCCAGCACGGCAAAATTACCTGGGTGATCGAACAGGGCGCGGTCGGCGGCGTGCCGCTGCTCGACTTCAAATTCGGCTGCTCATCGAACGCCGACGCCTTCATGCCCTCGCCGCACCAGTTCATCTATTTCCAGGCCGGCGGCTTCGACGCCTCGCTGTTGTCCTTCCTGCAGATCGATCGACACGGCTCTGTGAATGTTTCGAAGCTTTCGGCGCGGCCGCATGTCACCGCCGGCGCCGGCGGCTTTGTCGACATCACCGCACGGGCGAAGAAGATCGTCTTCTCCGGCTTCTTCAATGCCGGCGCCAAGCTGTCTCTGGCCGATGGCGGCATCCGCATCGACCACGAGGGCAAGGTCAAGAAGGTGGTCAACGAAGTCGAGCACATCTCGTTTTCGGGCAAGCGCGCGGTGGCGCAGGGACAGGACATCACCTATGTCACCGAACGCTGCGTGATGAAGCTGACGCCGGAGGGGTTGGTCGTCACAGAACTCGCACCCGGCATCGATCTGCAGCGTGATGTGCTGGCCCAGTCGGAAATTCCGTTGGCCGTTGCCAGGGACCTCAAGACGACACCGGCAGCCCTCTATCAGGAGCAACCGATAGGCCTGTCGCTGAATGGCGGCGCCTCGGTCGGAGGCGCGCGTGGCTGAGCCTCTCGTCACCTTCGAGCAGGATGGCGCCATCGGTACCATCACGCTGCGCCGGCCGGAGAAATTCAACGCACTGGACATTCCGATGCTGCGGGCGCTAGAGACGGCGCTCGACGCGGCCGAGATGGCCGAGGGCGTCCGCGTCGTGCTGCTGCGCGGCGAAGGCAAGGGCTTTTGCGCCGGTGGCGATGTCGAAGCCTGGGCGCAGATGAGTGCCGCCGATTTCCAGGTGCAGTGGGTGCGCTACGGCCACCGCGTCTTCGACCGCTTGGCGCGGCTGCGGCAGCCGACAATCGCCGTCCTGTCCGGCCATGCGCTTGGCGGCGGCCTGGAACTGGCTGCGGCTTGCGACTTGCGCGTGGCGGAAACACAAGTGAAATTAGGCTTCCCGGAAACCTCGATTGGCGTCGTGCCCGGCTGGTCCGGTACGCAGCGCGCCGTGCGCCGCTTCGGCGCGCAGACGGTGCGCCGCATGGCGCTGGGCGGCGAGATCCTTCTCGCCCCCGAGGCACTCGCCCTGGGCATCGTCGACCGGGTGGTCGCAACTGGCAACGCACACGAAGAAGCAAAGGCGTGGGCGGAAAAGATCGCCGAGCGCGGCCCGCTGGCGACGGAAGCCGCCAAGCTGATGATCGCGGTCGCCGAAGGCGAGGAAAGTGCCGCCGCCACCGAAGCGCTGGCCAGCGGCTTCATCGCCCTGACCGGCGATCTGAAGGCCGGCGTCGATGCCTTCAAGGCCAAGCAGAAGCCGGCCTTTTCGAGATCCTAGAGCAAACATATGAACGCACCCCTGAAGATCGCCATGCCGGCCGAGGCGGCCGAAGCCCCGAAAGGCTACAAGCTGCTGATCAACGGCAAGCATGTCGATGCCCGCGACGGCCGCACGATTGCTCGAAACAGCCCCGGCCACGGCTTCACCGTCTCGCACTATGCGCAGGCCGGTGAGGCCGAAGTGGAAGCCGCTGTGCTTGCCGCCCACAGGGCTTTCGAAACGGGTCCATGGCCGCGCATGAAGGCGGCCGAACGTGCCGGGATCCTGCTCAAGGCAGCTGATCTGATCGAGGGCCGGCTGGAAGACATCGCCCGGCTCGACGCACTGGAATCGGGCAAACCGATCGCCCAGGCACGCGGCGAGATCGGCGGCGCCGTCGACATCTGGCGCTATGCCGCCTCGCTTGCCCGCACCCTGCATGGTGAAACCTACGCCAATCTCGGCGACGCCATGCTGGGTGTCGTCCTGCGCGAACCGATCGGCGTCGTCTCGATCATCACCCCGTGGAATTTCCCGTTCCTGATCGTCAGCCAGAAACTGCCCTTCGCGCTCGCCGCCGGCTGCACGGCGGTGGTCAAGCCGAGCGAAATGACCTCGGCCTCGACCTTCGTGCTCGGCGACATCCTGATGCAGGCCGGCCTGCCCGCCGGCGTCGTCAATATCCTGGCCGGACTTGGCGCCGATGTCGGTGCGCCGATGGTCAGCCACCCGCTGGTCGAAATGGTCTCGTTCACCGGCTCCACCCGCGTCGGCAAGATGACGATGGCATCCGCCGCGCAGTCGCTGAAGAAAGTCTCGATGGAGCTCGGCGGCAAGAACGGCCAGATCGTCTTCCAGGACGCCGACCTCGAAGCGGCCGCCGATGCGGCGGTGTTCGGCGGCTTCTTCAATGCCGGCGAGTGCTGCAATGCCGGCAGCCGGCTGATCGTGCACGAGGCGATCGCCGACGATTTTCTCAGCGCCGTCAAGGCGCTTGCCGCCAGGGTCACGGTCGGCGATCCGCTCGATGACCAAACCAAGGTCGGCGCGATGATCTCGTCCGACCATTTGGCCAAGGTTGCCGGTTACGTTGCGGCAGCCGCGACCGAGGGCAGCAGCATCTACAGCGGAGGCAAGCAATTGGCCTCCAATATCGGTCAATACCTCGATCCCACCATCATCCGCGGCGTCACCGAGGACATGGCCATAGCGCGCGAGGAAGTGTTCGGCCCGGTGCTCTCGGTGCTGACTTTTGAATCGATTGAAAAGGCGTTGCACATCGCCAACAACACGCCCTATGGTTTGTCGGCAGGCGTGTGGAGCGCCAGCATCGACACTTGCATGTCGGTCGCGCGCGGCGTGCGTTCGGGAACCGTTTGGGTGAACACGTTCATGGAAGGTTATCCCGAGCTGCCTTTCGGAGGCTACAAGCAGTCCGGTCTCGGACGCGAACTCGGCAAACGCGCCGTCGAGGATTATACCGAGGAAAAGACAATCCAGTTTCATCGCGGCCAGCGCACCGGGTGGTGGGTCGGCTGAGTTGAGAAGAACCCGGCGGCATCCGCCGGTCGTGTAATGCAACAAGGGAGGAAGTACATGTTGCGCAAACTGCTTATCGGAACGGCTCTCGCGTCGGGCCTGGCTTTCGCGGCCCACGCCGAGGACGTCAAGGAAGTCCAGATGCTGCATTGGTGGACCTCGGGCGGCGAAGCGGCTGCTCTCAACGTCCTCAAGGGTGATCTGGCCAAGGAAGGCTATGCCTGGAAGGACGTGCCGGTGGCCGGCGGCGGCGGCGATGCCGCCATGACCGCGCTGAAGGCGATGGTCGCGGCCGGCAATTATCCGACCGCCTCGCAGATGCTCGGCTACACCGTGCTCGACTATGCAGCCGCCGGCGTCATGGGCGACCTGACCGAAACGGCGAAGAAGGAAGGCTGGGACAAGTCCGTTCCGGCAGCCCTGCAGAAGTTTTCGGTCTATGACGGCAAGTGGGTCGCGGCGCCGGTCAACGTTCACTCGGTCAACTGGCTGTGGATCAACAAGGCCGTCCTGGACAAGATCGGCGGCACCGAGCCGAAGACCTTCGACGACTTCGTTGCCCTGCTCGACAAGGCCAAGGCGGCAGGCGTGATCCCGCTCGCTCTCGGCGGCCAGAACTGGCAGGAAGCCACCATGTTCGACTCCGTCGTGCTGTCGACCGGCGGACCCGAGTTCTACAAGAAGGCCTTCAACGACCTCGATGACGAGTCCCTGAAGTCCGACACGATGAAGAAGTCGTTCGACAATCTGGCCAAGCTCGTCACCTATGTCGACCCCAACTTCTCGGGCCGCGACTGGAACCTTGCCACCGCCATGGTCATCAAGGGCGATGCCCTGGTGCAGGTCATGGGCGACTGGGCGAAGGGCGAGTTCCACGCCGCCAACAAGACCCCGGGCACCGACTTCCTGTGCTATCGCTTCCCGGGCACCGACGGCTCGGTGATCTACAACTCCGACATGTTCGGCATGTTCAATGTTCCCGACGACCGCAAGGCCGCCCAGGTCGCACTGGCCACCGCCACCCTGTCGAAGAGCTTCCAGTCGGCCTTCAACGTCGTCAAGGGTTCGGTTCCGGCCCGTACCGACGTTCCGGACACCGACTTCGACGCTTGCGGCAAGAAGGGCATCGCCGACCTGAAGGCAGCCAATGAAGGCGGCACGCTGTTCGGCTCGCTGGCCCAGGGTTATGGCGCGCCTCCGGCAGTCGCCAATGCCTACAAGGACGTCGTTTCGAAGTTCGTCCATGGTCAGATCAAGACCTCGGACGAAGCCGTGACCGAGCTGGTCAAGGCGATCGACGACG